>PITV01000285.1 GCA_017577285.1 Clostridiales bacterium | reverse complement strand
CTGTGTATCAGGTCATCGGGCAGATCTTCAAAATCCTCTTCGCCAAGGCCGCAGATGAAGAATGTACCTTTGATGGCCAGCCCCTCGCAAATGAACCGGTTCCAGCAGGAATCGTGGAACAGTCCTTCTTCATCACACACCAGCGCTGCTTTCGCATCTTTCCAGGGATAAACTGCCTGGATGTGACCGCCCACACATTTTTGCATCGCTTTCAAATCGGAAAGCTCGCCAACATACGGTTTCTTTCCGGGCTCAACAATCAGCGCTCTCATACATTTCCGTCCTTCCTGATCATGTCGCAGGTCACCTGCACACCGTCTTCTTCGCGCTGTAGGCGGAGCATCAGTGTACCATCCGCAACCTCATATGTCACGTGGAAGGGGCGCTCCCAAATCTGCGCCAGCCCTTTGCACATTTTCTGCGCCTCATACCGGTAAGGGGTGAAGTCGGCATCCGGCAGTTCCTGTTCCCAGCGTTTGAACAAACGAATCAGGAAGGGCGCCTGTTCGGCCTGAATCTCTTTCCAGGCGTCTTCTCCGGCTGTGGCTTTGAAATCGCCTGCGGGGCGCTCCGGGTGGAAAATGGCCCATTCTGCAATGGGAAGCGGATTTTTCATGAAATCCAGTAAGGCCTCTGCCGTTCCGCAATCATCGCAGATGAACATGTCTCTCACATGCCGACTCAGCGCATTACAGTTCATTTTGCCCTTCATCTTGTCCAGCCCGCAGCGAGGGCACAGTGTGTGTACACCGGCCAACTGCTTTGCTCTCAAATCATCGAAGATTCTCTCAAATTCCTGATTCATCGATTGTCCGCCTCCTCATTGACACTCTTTTTGATTTGCCTGATTTCTGCGTATTTTGCCTTGTGCCGGTCGGCACGCTCTTTGTCCGGGAAAGCACAGTAGCCGGTCAGTTTGTTCAGCAGAAGGGCTCTCAGCACTTTGAAATCCGCACCGCCGAATCCGAGCCGGATGAGCCAGGAATGCATGAAATATTTTTCATTGTCTCCGGGCTGCTGAATCTCCGCCTTGGTACGGTTTGCTGTCCTGGCTGCTTTCACGATGCCGTTCAGCAATGTTGCGTACAGTTCCCACTGTGTGGGTTTCGCTTCGTCAAAGGGAAAGCTGACGGTTACCTTACCGTCTCTGAAATCAAAGCCCTGCAGGTCGGCTTCCGTTCTGTCCAGATAAGCTGTGAAATCCGCAGGACTTTCCGGTATCTGTACCTCAAGGGCGGCAATCAGAACATTCGGGATTCGGATAAGGTCGACCCCGAAAGAACGGTTGAGAAGCGCCTGCTTGCTGTAGATCATGCGCAGCAGATTGTTAAGCTGTCCAGGAGTAAAATCCTCGACCGGCAACGAAATATCGATCTGCTTAATCCCGTCTCCGTCTGCCGCTTCCAAATCCGATGCGCCCGCGGCGACCGTTTCGATGTGTTCTTCCATCTGCTGTTCTGCTTCCGGGAGCCAGCCGTTATTCTGAAAAAACGGCGTCAGTGCTGCCCAGGCGTCGGCGTCTTCTGTTTCGATGCTGCCGTCCCGCAGCACTTTGACGGGGCCGATGCTGTAAGAGCATTTCGGCACGCCGTCATAGTGGACGGGCTCATGAATCCATTCGCCAATGGCCTGTGCCAGGATTTTGCGCTCGGTCATTCCTGTTTCAAGTCTCATTTGCTTGACCTCCATTTCATATTCCCTCGCGGGGTACGGTATCTATCACTCTGCGGGGAATGATAGTCAAGATAAATCTGAGCCCTTGTGTGCTTACTTTTCCCACGGCATCCAAGGACGCCAGAAGTGACCGTAGGCAGCGATATTCGCATAATTGACATCGCGCAGTTCCAACCCGGAAATGATACCGGCTGGGGTCAGGTCATAGTTCTTTTGAATCCACCGTTCAATGTATCCGCAGGGTACGCGGTTCGTATGGAAGCATTCAACCGACACAGAAACCGGCTCGGCAATACCGATGGCGTAGGCAAGCTGCACTTCACAGCGTTTTGCCCAGCCCTTTCGAATCACATCCTTCGCCAGCTTACGGGCCATGTACGCCGCGCTGCGGTCAACCTTTGTCGGATCTTTTCCGCTGAACGCTCCACCGCCGTGGCGGCAGGCTCCGCCGTAGGTGTCGCACATGATCTTGCGGCCGGTAAGGCCGGTGTCCGCAAAGGAACCGCCCAGAACGAAGCGCCCGGTAGGATTGACCAACACTCTGAAATCCTCGTTCTGTGAATATGCCTTCGCAGTATCCAGCATGACCTGTTTTGCCATATGCCGCACATCTTCCAAATCCACATCTTCCTTGTGCTGGGTGCTGATCAGGAATGTGTCGATGCGCTTCTTCCGATAGTCGTAGGTCACCTGGCATTTTGCGTCGGGCAACAGACAGTTGCCGCGATTACTTTCCAAATTCTCAATAGCATGAGTTGCCAGCACAAACGGCAACGGCAGCATTTGCCGGGTTTCATTGGTGGCATAGCCAAACATCATACCCTGATCTCCGGCGCCTTTGCTATCTACACCCAGCGCAATATCCGGGCTCTGGCGGGATACATGGACAGTCACCTGATACTTTTCCGATTCCAAGAACGGAATGCCAACGCTGCATAGTGTGTTCCTTACGAG
>PITV01000028.1 GCA_017577285.1 Clostridiales bacterium | reverse complement strand
GATCCTGTACCATTCACCGTTCTGTTCACACACTTCAAACGAGGCGCCTGAATAGAAATAGGCAAGGGGCACGGAAGTGTCATCGGGGCTGTTATAGACTGTAAGAATGGTATCGGCTTTCTGGGTCTTTCCCCAGCCGAGATGCGGATAATTGGGCCGGATGTCCAGATATTTGGTCATCACATAACCGCACTGTTCGCCTTTTCTGACATAGCACCAGGTGCCGCCGTTTTCAAGGATCTCAACGGTGGCGCCTTTCTGAAAATCTCTTATCACCCGGCCGTCTGTGGAGGGGGTTTCACGAAGGTGAAGTTTTGTCGTATCTTTAACGATCCCTTTCAGCAGCGTTCCTTCGCCGCAAGCGGCAAAGGGAACGGAGGAGAGGATCAGGATCAGTACCAGCAGCCCCAGGAACACACGTTTCATCATAGTGCAAAATCTCCTTTTACTATAACAGTATACCGCTTTTTTTTATATTGCGCAAGTGACGGCGAACGGTGAAAAATCGTCTTGCAAACAAAGCGCACGCATGGTATCATTTATTTACAAAACAATTGCAGATTTCCCGAAGGAGGAATGAAATATGCAGCATGAGATAACCAAAAAAGGTCCGCTTCACAATCCAGACGGTACACTGGCGGAGAAGGGATTCGCGAAACATCTTCTGCTTCAGTATGACCGCAGCCGGATCAGGGCTTCCAAGCTGAGGATCAAGGAATGGGACTACTATCTGATCGCGTCCGACCGGTACGCGCTGGCGCTGACGATCGCGGACAACGGATATATGAGCATGGACAGCATTTCGCTGCTTGACTTTGACGGCCCGTGGGAGAAAACGGTCAGCAAGATGGGTGTCATGCCCCTTGGTAAACGTGCCCTGCCAGCCACAAGCGAAACGGGAGACATTGCTGTAAAAGGCAAAGGATATGAAATGACATTCCTTAATTCCGGCAGCAAACGCCGCCTGTACGGGCATATGGACGGCTTCAAGGACGGGAAAACACTTCTTTTTGATGTAACTCTGACCGGTATCCCCGATGAAAGCATGGTGATCGCGACGCCCTTCAAAGACAAGCCGAAAGCATTCTACTACAATCAGAAGATCAACTGCATGAAAGCCGAAGGCAAAGTGGTGCTCGGGGATGATGAGTATCTGTTTGCTCCGGCCCACTCAAATGCTGTGCTTGACTGGGGAAGAGGTGTATGGACGTATAAGAACACCTGGTACTGGGGTTCCCTTTCCGGCGAAGCCAATGGAAAGCCCTTCGGATTCAATATCGGCTACGGCTTTGGTGATACATCTGCTGCCAGCGAGAACATGCTGTTCTATGACGGAAAGGCGCACAAACTCTCGAAAGTCAAATTCAATATTCCGCAGAAGGACGGCAAGGATGACTTTATGTCGCCCTGGACATTCACCAGTGATGATGGACGCTTCGAGATGGATTTCGTTCCTGTTCTGGACCGTTCATCCAAAATGGATTTTGTGATCCTGGGCAGCGACCAGCATCAGGTATTCGGAAGATTCACCGGCAAAGCGATACTGGATGACGGAACAGAGATTAACATCCGGAACATGATCGGTTTTGCCGAAAAAGTGTTCAACAAGTGGTAAACCGTTTTAGATGAAACAAAAAAGACCTGCTCCGAAAGCTGCCGGAGCGGGCCCTTTTTCTATTTACTTCTTACTTCTTTCCGATTGTACTTAATAAATGTGCTTGTAAGTGCGGGGGAACTGCAGCACATCGCGGATGTTGCCGATACCGGTGACATACATGACAAGGCGGTCAAAGCCCAGACCGAAACCGGAATGCTCCACAGTGCCGAACTTGCGGGTGTCCAGATAGTTGGCATAGCTTTCCAGCGGCATGTTGCGGCTCGTCATGGCGCTGACCAGTTTTTCCATATCGGTCTCGCGCTCGCTGCAGCCGATGATCTCGCCGATGCCGGGCACCAGCAGATCGGTGGCGGCGACAGTCTTTCCATCCGGATTCTGTTTCATATAGAAAGACTTGATATCCTTGGGATAGTTGATCAGGAATACGGGCTTCCTGAAATATTCATCTGTCAGGTAGCGCTCATGCTCGCTCTGCAGATCGCAGCCCCAGGTAACGGGATATTCGAACTTCTTTCCGCTCTTTTGCAGGATCCCGATGGCATCGGTATAGTCCAGCTGGGCGAAATCGCTGCTTACGACATTGTTCAGCTTGTCAAGCAGACCTTTTTCAATGAATTTGTCGCAGAATGACAGCTCATCCTCGCAATGGACCATGGCGTAACGGATGATGTACTTGATGAAATCCTCAGCGATCTCGATGATGTCATGGATATCGGCAAAGCACACTTCGGGCTCCACATGCCAGAACTCGGCCACATGGCGGGTGGTGCCGCTTTTTTCAGCGCGGAAGGTAGGACCGAAGGTATAGATGCGTCCCATTCCGCCGCAGGCGGCCATTTCACCTTCCAGCTGGCAGCTGACGGAGAGACCGGCCTTTTTGCCGAAGAAGTCATTCTCGAAATATTCCTTCTCGGTCTTTTCGGGAGCGTTCCAGGGCTGGGTGGTGATGCGGAACATTTCACCGGCGCCTTCGCAGTCGCTGTCGGTGATGATGGGGGTATGGATGTAGGTATAGCCGTTCTTGTGGAAATAATCATGCACCGCGTAGGCCAGGCAGCTGCGGATGCTCATGCAGGCTTTCATCTTGTTGGTGCGGGTGCGCAGATGGGGGATGGTGCGAAGGAATTCCTCGCTGGCGCGCTTCTTCTGCAGGGGATAATCAGCGGGGCAGTCGCCCAGGAGAGTGATATCCGTGGTTTCCATCTCGATGATGTTGCGCTCGCTTGCCACGATGATGCCGGTAGCCTTCAGGCTGCATCCCAGTGTCATCATAGGACGGTAGTTGACACGGAAATCTTCTTCGGTCATCTTTTCCTGATGAATGGTCAGCTGCAGGTTGCGGGTGACGGTAGTGCCGTCATTGAGCTGAATGAAAGCCATAGGCTTTACTTCCGCGCTGGTGCGCACCCAGCCGCAAACAGTTACAGTTTTGCCGATGAACTCTTCAGGACTTTCGAACAATGCTTTGATATCTGTATGTTTCATGAAACTGATCCTCCAAATATGCTTTTTGAATAATTATCTTCCCAGCATGGCCGCGCCGATGATCCCGGCTTCATTGCCGAGGGACGCCAGACAGATCCTGGGATAGGGAAGTGTCTTATAAAGCTGAAGAGACGGGATGTGCCGCTGGATAGCATCCAGAAGGAACTGTCCGGCATGGCTCACACCGCCGCCGAGAACGATGATCTCGGGGTCGATCGTATCGGCCACATTATTGATCGTGACTGCCAGGTTTCGGGCATATTCATTAAATACCCGGACGGCCACCGCATCACCCTCTTTCGCACAGTCGATCACGATCTTGGCGTTGATCCTGTCTATATCGCCGCGGGCGCGTTCCAGAATCGAGGATTCCGCCCCGCCAGCAAGCGCTTCTTTGGCCATCCTGATGATGGCGCTGGCGGAACAGTATCGTTCCGCGCATCCTTTATTTCCGCAGGTGCATTCCACGCCGTCGGTCTTGATGGTCGTATGACCGATCTCGCTGCCGATGCCGTGAAAACCGCTCCAGGGCTTTCCGTTGATGACGATGCCGCCGCCGACACCGGTGCCGAGTGTAAGGAAAACGCTGGAGTCAGTTCCCTTGCTGACGCCGGCCACATACTCGGCATATCCCGCGACAGTTGCGTCATTATCGATATGGATGGGTTTATTGTAATACTTTCTGAGCTCTTCACCCAGCGGGATGTCATGCCAACCCAGATTGGTGCAGAAGATGACACGCTCTGTCTTTTGATCGGCAACTCCCGGGATACCGATGCCGATGGAAGCGATATCATCCTCAGTCATATGCAGGTTGTTCAGGATCTTTCCGATGCAGAAAGCCATGTCACGGATGATCTCCTGATAGGGACGCTGGGCGAAAGTTTTTGTGCTGAATTCGCCGATGATCTTTCCGCTTTCATCCACAGCACCTACGGCGATGTTCGTACCGCCGAGGTCGATTCCGATATAGATCATATATACCTCCGGTCGGGGTTTGAATTGCTGATTTTATTTGGGTGTACCCATCATCATTTCTGTCAGGCGGCGGTCCAGCTCCTTGGCGGCTGAATAGCCCATCTGCTTCAGGCTGAAATTCCTTGCGGCAACCTCAACGATGATAGCCAGGTTGCGGCCGGGCCGTACGGGAAGAACTATCTGCGGGATCTTCACGTCCATAATGGTGGTGAAATCCTCGGAAAGACCGAGACGGTCGTAACTCTTCTTTTCTTTCCAGGGCTCCAGATGGATGACCATGTCGATGCTGCGATTGGTCATAACGGCGCTTACACCGTACATGGCACGGATGTCGATGATGCCAATGCCGCGGATCTCCATGAAGTGACGGATATTCTCGGGGCTCTGTCCGACAAGGCGGTTGTCATTCACACGGCAGATATCCACCACATCGTCAGCTACCAGCTGATGACCGCGCTTTACCAGCTCCAGAGCAGTCTCGCTCTTGCCTACGCCGCTCTCGCCGGTGATGAGAACTCCGACACCGTACACATCCACCAGCACACCGTGCAGGGTGGAACGGGGAGCCAGTTCTCTTCCCAGATAATTGATCGCCCGGACAAAGAACTTGGTCGTCACCATTTCGGTGGCGAGCACGGGCACATTATGCTCAAGGGCCATATCAAGCAGTTCCTGCGGCGGACGCATGCCGCGGCAGATGATGATGCAGGGCATGCTGTACGCGAAAAACTGTCTGAGCCTCTCTACGCGCACATCATCGTCAAGGCTGTCCAGATATGCCATTTCCACTTTGCCGATGACCTGGGGACGCTCGTGGGCGAAGAAATCGAAATATCCGACAAACTGCAGGCCGGGCCGGTTCAGTTCGGCAGACTGTACATCCCATTCTGTTGCGGTGGAAGGGGAGAGAACAGTCAGATCCATTGCTTTTATGAATTTATCAGCATTGATCACGTGAAATCACCTCACAAACGGAGATAGAGGAGAATAACAGATATATTATATTACAAACGTGTTTTCATTACAATGAAAAGGAACAAAAAACTCTTGGTATTCAGATCTGTTTATCGCTTCAGTTTCGGATTGGGAACGAAATCCTGCACGGCGCCGACGCCTTCCACATAAGGATTGAGTTTCAGCGTTCTGGGATAGGTATCGCGCTGGATCTCATAAAGGATATCCTTCGCGGATTTATCCGTGACCAGCTTGGGCTGGAAATCGGAGAATTCATCATCTACGAATGATCCGGGAATGGCGGGGTAGAGGGTGAGTGTATATCCCTGATACACATGATTCTCGTCAAACTCAAGATCAAACTGGAAGATGCAGGTCGTTTCGGCGTGCTTGTGGATGCGCATGTTGCCGCCAAAACAGAAATTGCCGAGGGAGTAGCATACTGTGCCCTTTTCATTCACTTCGATGCCCTGAAGCCTGTGGGGATGTGTGCCGATGATGATATCCGCCCCGTACTGGAAATACGCGTTCGCGAACTTTTCCTGATTGTCATCATGGATCCCGCCGTATTCCACACCGCCGTGCATGCAGACGATGATCAGATCACAACCCTGCTCCTTCAGTTCCTCGATCTGCTTTTTCTGGATCTTGTATTCCGCGTGATAGTCGCTGCTTTTAATCCACCAGGCGGAAATATAACTGGAAGCGAAGCCGATCCTGATTCCGTCCTTCTCATAGATCCATGTCCGGCTGATGCCTTCGGGGTACTTCAAATTGTCGTAGTCGGGATTGGCACCGAACCAGCCGATCCCGTTTGCTTCAAGCGCGGCAATGGTATCAAGAGCGCCGCTTATGCCATAGTCCATGCTGTGATTGTTGCCGAAACTGACCGCCTCGATGGAAGAAAGAGGCAGCATTTTCGCATAGGATACGGGGGCACGGAAACAATAGGTTTTTCCTCTCGTTTCCTTTGTTCCGTCATCGGAAAAAACGCCTTCAAGATTGGCTACTGTCAGATCATCATGCGCGATGATATCCTGTACCTGAGAGAAGAAATATTCAAGGCCGTATTTCTCGGCATAGGCAATGAATGAAGTGGGCTTGTCATAATCCTGCTCACGGGATCCAAGTGTGCAATCCCCGAGGAAAGTGACTACGATATGCGTATTGCCCGGACGCGGATCACTGCTCTCCTGTTCCTGAGAAGTGGCGTGACCTGCGGCAGAAAAGAAAAGGCACAGGATCACAAGCAAAACAATGGTAATAATGACAGGTCTTTTCATGTGAAACCTCCGGCAAAAGCATAACATGATAATATTATCTGCTATTCTGCGGAATGTCAATATAAAAGCAGTACAGGAATGAAATTGAGCAGGACTATCATTACTTTGTTTGGCAAGTATATGTCACTGATGAAGCACGACACATAAATGTAAAATTTTTGGATTTATTTTGAAATAAACTTGCTATTTACTTAATAATTTGGTAATATTAAACTCTAATAGCAGGTGAGGTGTTTGAGTATGGATGCTATACTGAACTGGTTTTCAAGCCATATATTTGACATTCTGATCTATGCCGCTATCGCCATCGTGACGATCATCGGTTTTTTGAAGTGCGTGACCCCGGTCCGGGGCATATACCGCGCGCTCCGGAAAGCAATCCAGAAGATCATCAACAACAGCGCTCAGATGACGGATATGAATGATACGCCCTTGTGGCAGAATCCGCATTTTCTGGGGAAAAAGCTGGAGATCGCATGGCATAAATTCCTGAACAACGCGCGCCAGCTGGATGCCCGCGGCCTTACCTGCAATGTGGATGACTATATCAATGATGACAGCACGATCTACGCTGTCGGACATGTCCAGCTGAGCGAGATCATCCCCGGCCTGCTTACCAGCCTCGGTATCCTCGGCACCTTTGTCGGTCTGGTGACCGGCCTGAGAGGACTGAAGATCTATGATGTGGGGCCGGATGAACTTGCCCGTTCTGTTTCTCAGATGATCAACGGTATGGTCACCGCGTTCAGCACATCCATTGCCGGTGTATCCTGTTCTCTCGTGTTCAACATCATGTGCAAGTCCGCTACAGGCAAGGCGATCAAGGCGCTTGACGATTTTCAGGATGTCTTTTCGGATATCATCATGCAGCGCCCCGTGGATGACAGCGTGCGCCTGATCATCCAGCAGGAGGATCAGGGCATGATCCTTCGCAATTCCATGGAAACCGTCACATATCAGATCTCGCAAGGCATCACGAATACGGTGGGGCAGTCCATGGCACCTGTGGTGCAGCAGATGAGTGAGTTCATCCTCGGACAGACTCAGACTCAGATCGACGGACTCAATGTGATCGTGCAGAACTTCGTAAAGCAGATGAACAGCGCGCTGAATGGCAATATGCAGCAGATGGGCCAGAATCTCGGAAAGTCTGTTGAGGCGCTTCGCAATGCCTATACAGACTTTACCGAAAGCTTCAGTTCCGGCATGTCTGAATCACTGATGCTTTTTGATCAGAACATGACAAAAGTGCTGCAGACGCTTTCGGCACGGATCTCTGACTATGAGCGTGCTGTACGCGTGACAAATCCCAAACTGCTCAGCGATGAGATCGATACCAGTGCCGTTGCGGCGTCCATCACCGGATTGCAGAGAGCAATCACGGATGCTACAAGGGTTTTGAGAGAATGCACCCCTGCCAGCGCGAAGGAGGACTACATGCGCAACAGAAACAGCGCGCGCAGTCCTCGCGGAACAGATGGCGGTGCGCATTGGATATCATATTCAGATATTATGGCATCCCTGCTGATGATCTTCGTCCTGCTGGTCATCGTTTGCGTGTTCAGGCTGAATCAGCAGTCACTGATCCTTACCGCGGCACAGAATGAGGTGGAGGATCAGCGGATCATTATTATCGGTCAGAACGCCAGCCTGGATGTGATGAGGATACAGATCGCGGAACAGGAAAGCGAACTGGAGATCAGCCGGCTGATCCTTGCGCAGCAGCAGCAGCAGCTTGACGAGCAGGTGATCATTATTCAGGGGCAGCAGGAAGCACTGGGGATCATGCAGGCACAGCTTGACGCGCAGGCCCTGCAGATCGCCACTCAGCAGGCACAACTGGATGAGAAGGAAGCTCAGCTGCAGGCTCTTGTCGGTGTACGCTCCGATATCATCCTTTCTCTGCAGCGGGATCTGAAGGCTGCAGGCGTCAACGCTTCTGTGGATCCGGAGACAGGCGATATCGTGCTGGAAAGCAGGATACTGTTTGATACGAACAAGGCTGTTCTGAAAGAAGACGGCGAGGATGAACTGAGAAGCTTTCTGCCGGTGTATCTGCATGTGCTGCTGAGTGATCAGTTCTATGATCATGTGGCGGAGATCGTTATTGAGGGCCACACAGATTCTGACGGTACCTATGAACACAATATGAAACTGAGTACAGACAGAGCCTGGGCTGTGGCTGAATTCTGCCTCAGACAGACACTGAATTCCGGAGAACGCGTACGCTTTGAGAATGTGCTTACAGTCACCGGACGCGGTGAAGCCGAGCCGGTACGCCGTGCGGACGGAACGGAAGACAAGGATGCCAGCCGCCGCGTGGTATTCCGTTTCAGACTGAAAGATACCGAAACGATGTACAGCATTCTCGACATACTTGGCAGCGGGAACTGATATGAGCAAAAGGGAAAGAAAATACGCGACACCGGGACTTGTTATATTCACCGTTGTCCTTGTACTGGCAACGCTCATCGTAAGCGGTGTGATCATTTATGTAAAATGGATCGGCACCGTGGAAATGGAAACATTCACTGTCAGTTCATGCTCCGCCGGGGCCGATCCTGCGCGGTTTGCCAATGACCGCGTTCTGATGGCTGAAAACAGTCTGCACGGCACTGTGGCTGTGGAGGTATCTCTGGTGGATGAAGATCAGTATGAGTATGTTTTCTATGATGTTCGCATCAGAAACAGCAATCTGATTTCCGCGGAAACTGTGGAACTTGCCCCGGTCATACAGGCAGATGATATCCTCTGCTATACAGCGGAACAGAATGAGATCGTGATCGCGCCGTTCTCAAGCGCCGATATCAAGCTGGTCGTTCTGAGGAATAAAGACGCGGCAGCCGGGCCGAGACAGATAAAGATCACCTGTTACTACATGGGTGAAGAACATGAGGAGATGTTGATTCTTGAAAAGAACCGCTAAATGGATCATTCTTATACTCATTTGCGGAATGATCCTATCATTTGCCGCTGCGGAAGAATTCAGCGCGGATACGGAGGAGAATGATGTGACGGGACCTGCCTATGATCTGCCCAAAGGATTTGTCTATGTGCACGATGTGATCGATGATGTAATCCTTGAGATGCGCTACGCGTCCACGCATAACTTTACTGGACAGATCGTTCCGGGATATGAGGGCAACTATGCTATCATGACGGTGGAATCGGCAAATCTGCTGAAAGAGGCCGCGGATGAGTTCCGCTCCATGGGATACAGGATCAAGATCTACGATGCCTACCGTCCCCGCAGGGCAGTGCAGTTCTTTGTTACCTGGGCGACAAAGGACCCCGATATGAGCATGCAGGCGGAATTCTATCCTGATTTCAAGAACAAAACGCTGATGGTGGATCAGGGATACATCGCTCGAAACTCTCCTCATTCTAAGGGAAGTACGCTGGATATGACCCTGTGCGATATGGATGGGAATGAATTGGATATGGGCAGCTGTTTTGATTTCTTCGGCCCCATTTCGTGGCACGGAACGAAAAAGATCACGGCTGAACAGACCGCCAACAGAGAGATCCTGCGCAGCGTGATGGTAAAGCACGGCTTCAAGTCATTTGAGAAAGAATGGTGGCATTACCGCATGATCAATCAGCCCTATCCGGACACCTATTTCGATTTTCCTGTCAGATGATAAATTACTCAATGCATGTACAGAACACTGCAAAAACAGGCGAAAAAACGGTTTTCTGAAAATTGAAAAAAAGGCTTGACAAGGAAAAGAAAGTGTTATACAATCTCCTACGTTGCGTAGGGGAATGGTGTAATGGTAACACGTGGGTCTCCAAAACCTTTGTTGAGGGTTCGAGTCCTTCTTCCCCTGCCAGACATCCCGTCTTTTGCAGAAATGCAGAAGGCGGTTTTTGTTATAATTTAGATAGGTGCATGGATATACGATGATTTGAAAATATATAAAAAGACGGCCCTTCCGGACCGCCCTGATCGATTGCAGTAAAATCAGATGGTGAACTGCTTGATATCCTGCGCCAGATCGTCGCACTCATCAGCGTAAACATCCAGCGTGATGGGCTTGCTCAGATCCAGAGAGAAGATGCCCAGAATGCTCTTGGCGTCCACAACGTGACGGCCGGCACGCAGATCCATTTCATAGGGATAGCGGTTCACAGTATTAACGAAAGTCTTGACTTCTTCAGCGAAACTCAGTTTGATAGGGATAGAACGCATAAACGATGCACCTCCGAAACAGATTGTTGTTATTATTATATGAAATCACAGGGGAAAAATCAAGGGTGTCAGCCCAGCTTTTCCAAACCTTTTTCAACGCGTCGGATGCTCTCATCCTTGCCCAGCAGATAGGCGATCTCAAACGCGCCGCCGGGGGTGGATTCAAGACCGGACAGAGCGATGCGCAGCGGCCACAGAACGGCGCCGTTCTTCTTTCCGCTTTCGGCGATGGCAGCCATCACGATATCGTGGATGTTCTGCTCACTCCAGTTATCGATCCCTTTCAGGATGGGGAGGACCAGTTCCAGATTCTCTTTGGCGATGACGGGATCAGTCTTCATCTTCTTGTGGGTATGCAGGTCAATGCTGTAATCGGGCAGTTCCGCCAGGAAGGATACCATGTCAGGAATGCGGTTGAACACCTCTGTGCGGCCCTGCATGAGCTCCGCCAGACGCCTGTAATCGATGCCCTTTCCGGCAAGGACCTTGTCGAGCCAGGGAGTCGCCATTTCCAGGTAGGTATCGAAGGGCAGCTCACTGATATACTTCGCGTTCATCCAGGTGAGCTTTTCCATGTCGAAGATGCCGGGGGATTTGTTGAGACGGCTCACATCAAACGCCTCGATCAGTTCGTCCATGGTGAAGAATTCCTGATCTGTGCCTGGGTTCCAGCCTACCAGCGCCAGATAGTTGATGAGCGCTTCTTTCAGATAACCCTTCTGAATGAAATCGCTGTAATAAGCATCGCCATCGCGCTTGCTCAGTTTATGCTGGGAATCGCGCATAACGGTGGTCAGGTGGATATACTGGGGGATCTCCCAGCCGAAAGCGTTGTACAGCAGATTGTACTTGGGGGTGGAGGAGAGGTACTCCATGCCGCGCATGACATGGGTGATGCCCATCAGGTGGTCATCAATGACATTGGCGAAATTGTAGGTGGGCATGCCGTCCGCTTTGATGAGGATCATATCATCCAGCGTATCGTTGGGGAAAGCGATATGACCGAACACCAGATCATCATAGGCGGACTCGCCCTCGGTGGGGCAGTTCATGCGGATGACATAGGGGATGCCGGCATCCAGTTTCTGCTGCACTTCCTCTTTGCTGAGGTTCAGGCAGTGCTTGTCATACTTGAATACTTCGCCCTTCGCCTCACAGGCGGCACGGCGCTCATCCAGTTCTTCCTTGGTGCAGAAGCAATAGTAGGCAGCGCCCTTTTCCACCAGCTGCTGGGCATAGGGCAGATACAGGTTCTTGCGCTCGCTCTGCACATAGGGGCCGTAATTGCCGCCCACATCGGGGCCTTCGTCCCAGTTGATGCCGCAGCCCTTCAGGGTGTCGTAAATGACATCAGTGGCGCCTTCAACGAAACGCTCCTGATCGGTATCCTCGATGCGCAGGATGAACTTGCCGCCCATCTTCTTGGTGAACAGATAATTGTAAAGCGCAGTCCTCAGTCCGCCCAGATGCATAAAACCGGTGGGTGAGGGCGCGAAACGGGTACGAACTTCCATTTTGATCTCCTTAAAAATAATGAATATTGAATCCCGGTTATACGGGCTTGTAACTGTCCTTCAGAGAAACGACTCTGTTGTAGACGCTCAGTTCATCTGTGGAATCCTTATCCTTGCAGAAATAGCCGGTACGCAGGAACTGGAACGTGGTGCCGACACCGGCTTCGGCAATAGCCTTTTCGGCGTAACCGCGGGCGATGTGCAGACTGTCGGGATTAAGACGGGAGATGAAATCCTTCTTGTCGGCGGTTTCTTCGCCTTCCTCTTCGGTATCGATCTCATCGTTCAGGAGCGGTTCGTACAGGCGGGCTTCGATGGGTCTGCAGTCGGCGGCATTCACCCAGTGGAGTGTTCCCTTCACCTTGCGGTCCGCGCCCGGAGTGCCGCTGCGGCTTTCCAGATCCACGCTGCATTCCAGATGATCGATCGTGCCGTCAGCGTTCTTTACGACCTTATCGCACTTGATGATGTAGGCGCCCTTCAGGCGGACTTCTCCGTCGGGCTTGAGACGGAAGAATTTCTTGGGAGGTTCTTCCATGAAATCTTCCTGTTCGATCCAGATCTCGCGGCCGAAGGTGACCTTGCGGCTGCCGAACTCGGGCACATCGGGATGGTTTTCCATTTCAAGTTCATCCACTTTGTCTTCAGGCCAGTTGGTCAGGATCACCTTCAGAGGATTGAGTACAGCCATGGCACGGGCAGCCTTGTTGCCGAGATCTTCACGCACACAATGCTCCAGCATGGCGTAATCAACGGTGGAATCCGCTTTGGCAAGGCCTACCGCTTCAATAAAGCTGCGGATGGCGGTGGGGGTGAAGCCGCGGCGGCGCATGGCGCAAAGGGTGGGCATGCGGGGATCATCCCATCCGCTCACATAGCCTTCCTCCACCAGACGGCGCAGATAGCGCTTGCTCATGATGGTGCGGGTGATATTGAGACGGGCGAATTCGATCTGCCGCGGTCCGTGATAGCCGTTCTCACCCTTGCGGAAACCGGCGTTTTCCACCACCCAGTCATAGAGGGGACGGTGCGCTTCGAATTCCAGACTGCACAGGCTGTGGGTGATGCCTTCCAGCGCGTCGGAAATGGGATGCGCGAAATCATACATCGGGTAGATGCACCAGGTGTTTCCGGTGCGGTGATGATTTTTGTACAGGATGCGGTACATGGCGGGGTCGCGCATGTTCATATTGGGGCTCGCCATATCGATCCTGGCGCGCAGGATCATCTTTCCCTCGGGAAATTCGCCGGCACGCATGCGGCGGAACAGATCGAGACTTTCCTCGGCGGGGCGGTCTCTCCAGGGAGAGTTCTTGCCGGGAGTGGTCAGGGTGCCGCGGTATTCTCTCATTTCATCCTGCGTCAGTTCATCCACATAGGCAAGACCGCGCTTGATGAAATCCTCGGCGATCTCGTAGATCTTTTCGTAGTATTCACTGGCGTAATACAATCCGCCCTTCCATTCAAAGCCCAGCCAGCGGATATCCTCCTGAATACCGTCCACATACTCGGTATCTTCCTTGGAAGGGTTGGTGTCATCAAAGCGCAGATTGCACAGACCACCGTACTTTTCAGCGGTGCCGAAATCGGTGATCAGAGCTTTGCAGTGACCGATGTGCAGGTATCCGTTGGGCTCGGGAGGAAAACGGGTGTGGATCTCTTTGCACCAGCCGCTCTCCAGCTCCTCATCTATAATATCCCAGATAAAATTGGTTTTTGTTACTTCATTCTCCATGAAACAGTCCTCATTTCCTTCCGTGATATGCGGAATCGGGTAAAAATAATACAATATTCATTATATAACAGAGAATGTGTATTTACAAGCAGAAACTGTCGAAAATGCCTGATATATGACAAAATATGCTTGACATGGTACATGTTTGTTGCTATAATTCGCCTTGATCGGCTGTGAAGGAGAACAAAACCTTGCACAGAGCGTCAAAAGAGACGGAGCGTCAGCGGCTGAAAGCGCTCCCTGATGCTTAAAGGAAATTCGCTCCTGAGCCGCGCGGATGAAGTTAAATGTAGTTCGCGCCGTTTTCCCGCGTTAAGGGTCAGGAGGGTCTGCATGAGTGATCTCGCAGATCGAATCCGGGTGGTACAGCGTTGATCCACGCCCCGCGTTTTGGCGCGGTTTTTTTATTTTCTAAGGAGGATATGTATGGGTATCAGGGAAGATCTGGAAGCCATTGGCGCTCAGCTGAAGGAAGAACTGGCGTCTCTGGAAATGACCAAGGCTCTGGAAGAAGTGAAAGTGAAAGTACTGGGAAAGAAAGGCACTCTCAGCGGACTGCTGCGCTCTCTGGGCCAGCTCAGCGCCGAGGAGCGTCCTGCCGCCGGCCAGCTGATCAATAAGGCGAAGGAAGACTTTACCGCCTGGATCGAGGAAAAACAGGCGATCCTTGAAGCAAAAGAAAAGGAAGAGAGGCTCAGGAAGGAAGCGCTGGATGTGACCGAGCCCCGTGACCTTCCCTGCGAAGGCGCCGAGCATCCCATCAACGCCGTTCTGAATCAGGTACTGGATTGCTTCACCTCTATGGGCTTCGAAGTGGCGGAAGGCCCCCAGATCGAACTGGATCATTATAATTTCGAGCTGCTGAACCTGCCCAAGAATCATCCCGCCCGTGACGCGCAGGATACTTTCTATGTGGATGACAATATCGTGCTCCGCACCCATACTTCTCCTGTGCAGGCGCGCACGATGCTCAGCAAAAAGCCGCCCATCCGCATCGTATGTCCCGGTCGTGTGTTCCGCGCCGATGAAGTGGACGCCACCCACAGCCCCGTGTTCCATCAGATCGAAGGTCTGGTGATCGATAAGGATGTTACCATGGGCGATCTTCGCGGCACACTGGATGCTTTCGCGAAACGTCTTTACGGCGATGACATCGAAACTCGTTTCCGTCCCTCCTTCTTCCCGTTCACCGAGCCCAGTGCCGAAGTGGATCTGACCTGCTTCAACTGCCACGGCAAGGGCTGCAAGGTGTGCAAGGGCACCGGGTGGATCGAGGTGCTTGGCTGCGGCATGGTCAACCCCAAGGTGCTCGAGATGTGCGGCCTCGATCCCAGCGTGTATTCCGGATTTGCTTTCGGAATCGGTCTGGAGCGCATCACCATGCTTCGCTACGGTATCAAGGATATGCGTCTTCTATATGAAGGCGATCTGCGTTTCCTGCGCCAGTTCCGCTGATAGGAGGATACAGAAATGAAAGTTTCAATGAATTGGATCAAAAAGTACGCGGATATTCCTGTTTCCGCCGCTGAATACGAAAGCCGTATGATCATGACCGGTACCGGTGTTGAAGGCACCGAGTACCTGGGCAGTCATCTGAACAATGTAGTGGTCGGCAAGGTGCTGACCTGTGTCAATCATCCCGACAGCGATCATCTGCATGTATGCACTGTGGATGTTGGGGAAGGCGAGCCTCTGCAGATCGTCTGCGGCGCTCCCAATGTGAAGGAAAGCGTGCTGGTGCCCGTTGCCAAAATCGGCGCGGAACTTCCCGGCGGTACCATCAAGAAGGGCAAACTGCGCGGTGTGGAGAGTTTCGGCATGCTGTGCTCCGGTCCTGAGATCGGTGTGCCTGTTGAACTGTATCCCTCCGTGGGCGATGCCGGTCTGCTGATCTTTAATGAAGAGTATGCTCCCGGAACACCTGTTGCCGGTATTTTCGGTCTGGATGATACGGTGGTGGATTTTGAGATCCTCGCCAACCGTCCCGATTGCCTGTGCGTATGGGGCGTAAGCCGCGAGACGGCCGCCGCCATGGGCACCGAACTGAAACTGCCCGAGATCACTGTGAAGGAAGCGGACGGCAATATCAATGACTATGCGAAGGTTGATGTGACGGATTTCGAACTTTGTCCCCGTTACGCCGCCAAGGTCGTAAAGAATGTCCGCATCGGACCGTCTCCCGCCTGGATGCGTCAGTATCTGCATGCCGCCGGTATGCGCTCCATCAACAACATCGTTGATATCACCAATTTTGTCATGCTGGAAACGGGTCATCCAATGCATGCCTTTGACCTGAGCAAGGTGAAGAACGGACATATCATCGTTCGCAAGGCGGAAAAAGGTGAGACCCTCACCACGCTGGACGGAAAGCACTATGATCTGCCCGAGAATGCCCTGATGATCTGTGATGAGAACGGCCCCACCGGTCTTGCCGGCATCATGGGCGGCGAGGAGAGCGAGATCACTGAGAACACAAAGGAGATCCTCTTCGAATGTGCTTCCTTTGACCGCACCTCTATCCGTCTTACCAGCCGCGCCATGGGTATCCGTACCGAGAGCAGCGGAAGATTCGAGCGCGGCGTATCCGCTGCGACCGTTATGGACGCGCTGCTCCGTGCCTGCCAGATTGTGAATGAACTGGATGCCGGTGATGTTGTGCCCGGTGTCATCGACCTGTATCCCGATCCTGTCAAGCCTGCTGAACTGACCGTTTCCTGCAAGCGTATCAGCCATCGCGCCGGCGTGGATGTGGCTCCTGAAAAGATGAAGGAGATCCTGGAAAAACTGCTGTTCAAGGTGGAACTGAACGGTGATGAAATGAAGATCACAGCACCTATATTCCGTCAGGATATCGATCAGGAAGCCGATATCTGCGAGGAAGTGCTCCGTTATGCCGGATATGATCTGATCCCGTCCACCCGTCTTCGCGGGGAAACGCCCATGGGCGGCAAGAATACCACCCTGCGCAACCGTGACCGCATCTGCTCTTTCCTGACCGGCGAAGGCTTCTATGAAACCATGACCTTCTCCTTCATCAGCCACAAGAGTATTGAACAGCTGGGGCTGGATGCTGATGACAAGCGGCACTCCTGCGTTTCCATACGCAATCCGCTGGGTGAGGATACCCAGTGCATGCGCACCACTTTGCTTCCTGGCGTTCTGAAGACACTGTCCACCAATATCAACGGCGGCAATGAGAATGGACGCATCTACGAAATGGGCGATGTGTTTGACGGCATCGAGCGCACCGGCGAAGGTCTGCCTGTACAGAGCACCATGTTAACACTGGGCTGCTGGGGCGAGGGCGGAGATTTCTTCAGCGTGCGCGGCATTGTGGAAATGCTGCTCAAGCGCGAAGGCATCAAGCCCGAGATCCTGCCTGCTGATGAGAAATATCTGCATCCCGGCCGTCAGGCAAAACTGATTTATGAGGGAAATGTTCTTGCCACAGTCGGCGAACTGCATCCTGATATCGCCGCGAAATTTGATATTGACAGCCGCGTATGCATTGCAGAGGTAAATCTGCCTCAGGTGTTTGCCAATGCTACTCCCATGGGTACTGTGAAGAGCATTGCCCGCTTCCCGGCCGTAAGCCGTGACATCGCCCTTGTTATGGCGGATGAACAGCCTGTCGGCCCTGTGATGGTCGCCATTGAAAAGGCCTGCGGAAAGATGCTTGAGAGCATACGTCTGTTCGATATCTTCCGCGGCATTCAGGTGGGTGAAGGAAAGAAGAGCGTTGCTTTCTCCCTGATCTTCCGCGCCGAGGATCATACCCTGACCGAGGAAGAGATCAGCCGTCTGATGAAGAAGGCGCTGAAGGTGAGCAAGGAACAGTTCGATGCTGAACTGAGAAGCTGATCGCGAACCGGAACAAGCGTCTGCTGAAAGGAATTCTGTTATGAAACGAATCGTATTGACCGGCGGCGGATCTGCCGGACATGTGTCACCTAATCTGGCAATCCTTCCGTACCTGCTGAAAGACGGCTATGATGTGCACTATATCGGCACAAAAGACGGTATCGAACGCAGCATGATGGATGTGGAAGGTGTGACATATCATGTGGTAAAGAGCGGAAAGCTGCGCCGGTATTTCGACTGGAAGAATTTTACCGATCCTTTCCGTGTGATCGCGGGAGCGTTCCAGTCTGCCAGACTGATGAGAAAACTGAAGCCGGATGTCTGCTTCTCTAAGGGCGGTTTTGTTTCGGTACCTGTGGTCATCGGCGCGAAAATGCACAAAGTGCCCACCCTCTGCCATGAGAGCGATCTGACCCCCGGGCTTGCCAACAGGATATGCACGAAATTCGCCAACAGGATCGCTACCACTTTCCCGGAATGCGCTGAAGCACTGGGGAAAAAGGCTTTCTTTGCGGGCACACCTCTTCGTGACAGCCTGTTTGAGGGAAACCGTGAAAAGGGACTTGCTCTGTGC
>PITV01000284.1 GCA_017577285.1 Clostridiales bacterium | reverse complement strand
GTGCTGGTGCCTGCCTCCACCGGCATCAATATGTCCGAGTATGAAGTGCTTCGTGCCGTCGGTACACCGAAAAAGTTTACAGATCCCGGCTTTGCCAACCGCGGTGCCGCTGTGCGGTTCATCGAAGCAAAAGCAGGAAAGGTCGCTTCGGTCGAGGTGGACTACAACGCGGAGATCATGGTCGGCATAGAGGAACTGAAATTCTTCTGCAGATCCGGCAAACAGTACAGTGACGCGCAGAACAACAATGACCGTTTCGGCTATGTTATCGCCACCGGAAAAACGGTGCAGACAGCCATCGAACGCTGCCGGACCGCATTACAGCATGTGAAAATCGCAATGGAGGATCGCCATGAATGAGTTCAAGGGAAAGAAACTGATGATCTTCGGCGGTGTTGCGCCGCTGAAGGAGATCATTCTGGATTGTCAGGCCATGGGGATTTGTGTCATTATCACGGACATCAATGCCAACGCGCCGGCCAGAAAGTATGCCGATGAATTTTGGAATCTGAGTGTTACGGATGTGGACGCCCTGTACCTGAAATGTAAAGAAGCCCGTGTGGACGGCATCATGAATTACTGTGCCGATCTGGCGCAGAAACCTTATCAGAAACTTTGTGAAATGCTGGGTTTCAAATGTACGGTCACAAGAGAACAGATCGATATCATGACCAACAAAGACCATTTTGTCGAATGCTGTGAACAGTACGGTGTCGGAACGATCCCTCAATATACTTTGGATGGAAACAATGAACTTGTTGACAGGGAAAATGTGGAGTTTCCCGTTATGATCAAACCGGTGGACAGTGCCGCGTCAAAAGGGCTGATCATCTGTGAAAAGGAAGAGGATTTCAAGCGCTGCCTGGATTATGCTCTTTCTTATTCCATGCGGAAAAAAGTGGTTGTTCAGAAACTGATGAGGGCACCCGAGACCGTTGTTAAGTATGTTGCCTGTGACGGGGAACTTTTTCTGACATCTATGTCTGATATGCACTACTGCATAAATGAAGAAGGGAAACGGGTATATCTGGGCACGCAGACTTATCCGTCGAGGTTCTTTGATGAATATCTGAGAACGACTGATAAGAAAGTCAGAAACATGCTGAGGTCCATCGGTATTCAGAACGGTGCCATGTCCATGACCGGATTCTATGATAACGGAGTATTCCGTTTCTTCGATCCCTCATTGAGAATGGGCGGCGCGCAGGACTGGCGTATGGTAAAGGCCGCGTGCGGACTGGATATTTCACAGATGCTCACTCATTTTGCCATGACGGGCAGTATGGGCAGCAGGGATGAGATCAGCAGGATCGAAAAGGCTTTTGCTGCGAAGGCATCATCTCTTTTGTACTTTGACATCCGCCCCGGTGTGATCGGCAAATTTGAAGGTGTTGAAAAAGCCGCCGCAATTCCATGTGTATACGGGTATCACCAGTGCCACTTTGTGGGAGACGAGATAAAATCGATCGGTACCGCCAATAATGTGGCGATCCGCTTCATTCTCTCCTGCCGTGACAATCAGGAACTGAAGGAGACGATCGTGGCTGTTCAGGCTTCTATCCGCATTGAGGATACAGAAGAAAAGAATATGGTGGTGTCACCGTTTGACAGCAGCGTTCTTGCATGACCGGTCTGCTGTACCGCTCAGCTGCCGGGAAATGGAAAAACGGGATGAGACCATCCCGGCTGCTGCGGAGTATTATCCCCTGAGCAGGCAGTCCGCCGGCGGTCAAAAATGTTTGTCCGATTTTGACCGATATGTATCGGGAGCATGAAATGAACACAAAACAGTTGCAGTATGTACAGGTTTTATCACAGGAGGGCAGTTTCGGACGTGCCGCCGAACGGCTCGGTATCAGTCAGCCTTCGCTTTCCCAGTACATCAAAAAAATAGAACAGCAGATCGGTATCAGCCTTTTTGACCGCACGGGGAATGAAGTAAGGCTGACAGACGCCGGCAGGATCTATGTGGAAACCGGGAAACAGATCCTTGATTTGGAACGCCGTATGCAGAACAGTTTCAGCGATCTGGGATGCAATGCGGCCGGATCGGTTATCATCGGAACTTCGCCCTATCGCAGCGTGTGTATGATGCCGCCTGCGGTCAGGCGTTTTCAGCAGATATTTCCGGGAATGAACGCTGTAATCGAAGAGATGACAACTGCTGACCTGCTGGATGCCGCAGAACACGGGCAGTTCGATCTGTGTGTGACGCTTGGCCCTGCCGATGACAGGATATTTTCGTGGGAAAAGATCACCGAAGAAGAACTGCTTTTGGCTGTGCCTGCGGAGCATACGCCTCTGCCCGGCAAAAATGTTTCAGACTGCAGGTATCCTGTTGTTGATTTGAAATGTGTGAATGATGAAGCGTTTGTAATGCTGCAGTCCGGTCAATGGATGCAGACAGTGCTGCAGAGCCTTTGTCTGGATTATGGAATAAAGCCCCGGATTGCTGCCGTTGTGAGAAGTTTTGATGCACAGATCGCCATGGTGCGTGCCGGGGTCGGGATTGCCCTCGTGAGTGACGGTGTGCAAAACTTCTGCAACAGGGGGGATGTCGCATTCTATAAAATAGCCGGAGATCTGCTCAAGCGGCAGGTTATCGCACTGTGGCCGAAGGACAGACCGTTAAGC
>PITV01000283.1 GCA_017577285.1 Clostridiales bacterium | reverse complement strand
CTTCATCTGCTGTACGCTGGACGGGTTGTCGAGCTGTGTGAGTTCCCGCATCATGCCGGTGAGTTCCGTATGCGACTGTTCGTCCATCCGGATGGCGTTCTTGACAAGTGTCAAGTCCAAACCGATACCGCGGTCGTTGATCTGCTGGTCCTGATGATATTGTTCCCACACATCATCCGGGACAGGATACCCGGCGATACGCTTTTGAATCTCCATCTCGGTAACGACATCGCGTTCGTTATAGACCACAAACTGCCGCCATTTTTCGGGAGCGTGCTCCGGGAGATTTCTGGTGCGCATCCCGTTGTTCTTTGTGGGCGTGCACGGCTTACAGAAAAACCGGATAAGGTCCTTGCCGGAATCCAGCTTCTGCTTCTCCAATCCCAATACAGCACCGGCTCCGGCAAGGGAAAGCGGGAGCCCGAGATAGGCAGACCAGACCATGGTACAGCGCCAAGACGCAGGATCCAGATAGTTCCCGGTGTGGTCTCCGGAGACACAGTAGTCCTCGTTATGCAGGCTGTACCCGTGTGTTTTCAGCCAGTGCGAAAGGCAGACCCTCTCAAATTGAGCATTGAAGGCGGTCTTGATGACCTGCTTGTCCGTCAGCGCGGAAAGGACGCTGTCCGGGATCTGTTCGCCCCGGGCCAGGTCGATGACGCGGACCATGCCGCCGTCAAAGGCATACCCGAACAGCAGGATCTCAAAGTCCGGTTCCTCGCAGTAGCGGTACACACCGGTCCGGCTCAGGTCTGCGGAGGAGTAGGTTTCAATATCGATGGAGAGCGTTTTCATTCATTCACCTCACAAGGAAAGGGACGGCAGGAAGCCCCGCCGTCCCGGAGTGGTCATGGGAGATCAGGAGAGGAAGTCGTCCTCGTCCTCATACTCTTCATCCACATCAAAGTCATCCGCCGTGCAGATGCTGCCGCCCAGAGGCTTGCCGTCAGCAACCTTGCGCAGACCCTGCAGGGAGACACCGATGCCGCGATTGCCGTTGCGGTTGTAGGCATAGAAGGTCACCTTGCAGCGGGCATAGCAG
Source organism: Clostridiales bacterium (assembly GCA_017577285.1). GTDB lineage: Bacteria > Bacillota > Clostridia > Christensenellales > Aristaeellaceae > ZC3RG03. The sequence continues at coordinate 1,619 of PITV01000283.1, read as the reverse complement.
CCGGAATACAGTTCGCTGCGGCTCATGACTTCTTCGCCATCCATGCCAAAGAGCTTGGGCTGTTCGGAGTTCTTCGCGTTGATGTAGTAGGAGTTCGCGTAGGCGGGGTCGTTCGGGCGCTTCTTGTCACCGTCGTTCAGGGGCAGGTTGATGTCCTCCAGCGCGGGAGCGCTCTTGCCGTTGCCGCGGAGCTTGTAGGAGCCGTTCTCGTAGGCAGCCTTGATGGCGGCGTTGATCATGTCCAGCGTTTTCTTATCATCCTTGGGGATGATCAGGGAGACGGAGTACATGGGTTTCTGACCGTCAAAGCCCTTGGGCTCGAACAGCTGGGCGTAGGACAGGCGGGTGCGGCGGCCGGTAATGATGGTAGCGGAAGCATTGTTGTTGGAAGTAGTCATAGTCTTATTCTCCTTTTAAATCAAAGTCGGTGTGTGAGAGTGCCGGGCGTTTATCGCTCTCCGGCACAAGCGTCGGTTTGCCCTGCGGCTTTTCGATCAAGCCGCCCAGAATGTCGTTGAACTGCTTCTTTCCGAGAAGCGATGTCATGGCTGTGATGCCGAGCAGTTTGTGTTCGTAGGGGTCCTTGCCTGCCGCGGTCACGGCGGCGGCAACGGCCTTTTCATCGGTGTACTTGCGGTTGCTCCTGCCCTCGACCAGCTTGTAGCCGTGCCAGCACTTACCGCCGACAGCAGCCTCCAGCGCGTAGGCCTTGATGTCCTCTGCCCAGCTGATGAGGCTGTCGACCCGACCGAGGATGTCTTCCACATCCTCATCGGTCAGTGTGGGCGGGAGTTGGAAATCGTACTTCAGCAGGCGCATCTGCTCGTCTGCTCTGGCGCGGCACTCATGGCGTGCCCGGCAGAAGCGGCAGTGTTCCCCGCTGTGGAATTCGCCCTCGCCCGCAGCGGCCAGCTGCGCTGCCGGGCGGAGTGTGTTTTCAGCCCATGCCAGCAGTTCTTCCTTGCTGACCGTCCAGCGGCTGATGTTCTCCCGCCGGGGCTGATAAATCGTCATGGTCACAGTGTCAATGCCGTAAAGGTCATCCAGCAGTTCCACAGCGCCCAGCGCATAGCAGGACATCTGCGGGTTGTTCTCGGCGCTGACCTCAACGCCTGTGCCATACTTCAGGTCAATGATGTCCAGGCATCTGTTCCCGCAGATGATGGCATCAGCGGTTCCAAATCCGTCCGGGACCCATGTGCTGAAATCCACCCGCTGTTCGACAAGGATGAGCGGATCACCGCAGGTCTTACGCGCCTCAGCCAGCGCCTCAAGAACATAAGCGGCATAGCCATCCGTGTGGTCATCCATCTCCCGGTCGAAATACTGAAGGGTCGGTCGCGGGTCGGGAAGGTCCTTGCCCAACTGAGAAAGGATCTTCCATTCTCCAAGGCTGTGTGCGTCTGTCCCCTGCGCCGCGTACTCCGAGCCCTTGTCCGTGTACTGCTCCTGCAGTTTTGCGGAGGGCGGGCAGCTGATCCAGCGGTAGGCTCCGGATGCGGAGAGTAAAGCGTGGTCTCTGCTCATGCTTTGATCTCCCCTGCTTCCTTCATCAGTGCGTTATTCTCCGAGGGGGCGATATCGGTCAGGCGCTGCGCTCCGTGTGCCTCGAGCAGGGC
>PITV01000282.1 GCA_017577285.1 Clostridiales bacterium | reverse complement strand
AGACAGGGCAAAGAAGCTCGTGGAATATCTGGGCGATACGGACGCTGTCCTGATCAGGGCGAAGGAGGATTTCGACAGGGGCGAGTATCAGTGGGTGGCGGAGATCACCAATATACTCGTATTCGCGGATCCCGAAAATATGAACGCGCGCTATCTGTGCGCCGACGCGCTGGAGCAGCTGGGATATCAGGCGGAGTCCGGTCCCTGGAGAAACGCTTATCTTTCTGCTGCATCCGAACTGCGCGGCGGAACGAATACCGACCCGGCCACGAGAGCAAACGGCAACGCCGACGCTATTGCGCATATGTCCCCGGACATGATACTGGAGTATCTCGGGATCCTGGTCGACAGCTCCGTGATACAGGATCTTTCCTTCAAGGCCAATATCGTTCTGCCTGACAGCAGATATCTGCTCATTGTCAGAAACGGAGTGGTCCTTTATGAGCGGGATGCCCAGGCGGCAGATGCTGATGTGACATGGACCACGAATAAACCCGGCCTTTTCTCGATCATTCAGAAGAGCAGAGAAGGCATCGCCGCATATGTGAAGCAGGACGGAGATGAAAGCCTTCTGTCAAGGCTCGTCGATGCCGTAACGGTATTTGCTGACAACCGGTTCTTTGAGATCGTTGAACCGTAAAGGCGTATCACGGATCATTACCCGGCCTGTGGCCGGACATACTGAAAAAGCCCTTCCGTTTCGGAAACGGAAGGGCTTTTTGCTGTTGTTACCGACCGGCTTTTTCAGCCGGATCCGTGTTGTGTCAGGCTTACTTTGCCAGCAGAGAAACCAGCTTGTTGGAGCGCTCCAGGAAGGCCTTCAGGTCTTCGGCTTCCAGGGGACGGCTGCTCATGCGGGCGGTGTCATACAGGTGCTTGCACAGCATCTGCGCCAGTTCCTTATCCTCCATGGCGGCCAGGCTCCGGATGGCCTCGCTCCTGCGGTTGATCACCAGCGTGTACTTGTCGGGGAAGGAGAAGTCCTGTCCGTAGGCGCGGCTCATTTCCTTGTAGCGGCGCATCTGCTCATCTTCCAGAAGCATCACGGGCAGCCCTGCGTCAGACAGCGCCTCGGCGTTCACTTCCAGCTCCTTGTTGTCCAGCGCGTCCCGGAACAGGGTGCGCAGGGCTTCCACATCCAGATCCTTGCCCTCTTCGCTCTCCTCGGTCAGGCCGCTGACATCGGCGTCCACGCGGGCGAACTGAGGCGCGTTCTCGCCGGCGGAATATTCCATGAAGCTCATGAAGTTCATATCGATGAGGGTGTCCATCACCACCACATCGATGCCCTTTGCGGTGTACAGCGCCACATTGGAGGCCTGACGGTTCTCTTCGGTGGTATAGTAGACCTTCTTTTCGGTCTTGCCCTCGTTGCGGCTGCGGTATTCATCCAGCGTCAGGTATTCACCGGCGGTGGTCTTGTAAAGGAGAGAGCCCTTCACGCTGTCAAAGAACTTCACATCCTTGATGCAGCCGTATTTCACGAAGGGATGGATGTCATCCCAGTAGGTCTGGTAGGTTTCGCGCTCGGTGTTGAACAGGCCGTTCAGCTTGTCTGCCACCTTCTTGGTGATGTGGGCGGAAAGCTTCTTCACATAGCCGTCGTTCTGCAGGAAGGAACGGCTCACGTTCAGGGGCAGGTCGGGACAGTCGATGACGCCCTTGAGCAGCATCAGGAATTCGGGGATGACTTCCTTGATATTGTCGGCAACGAACACCTGACGGTTGAACAGCTTGATCTCGCCCTCCTGACCGCCGAAATCCCGCTTGATGCGGGGGAAGTACAGGATGCCCTTCAGGTTGAAGGGATAGTCCACATTCAGGTGGATCCAGAACAGGGGATCCTCATAGGTGTGGAACAGTTTCCGGTAGCATTCCTTGTACTGCTCCTCGGTGCAGTCCTTGGGGTTGTTCAGCCACAGGGGATGGGTGTCATTGACGGGCTTCTCGGCTTCCTTCTTTTCCTCTTCCTCTGTGCCGTGAACATGAGGCTCTTCACCTTCGCATTCCTCGCAGTGGCACTCTTCACCGTGCTCTTTTTCTTCGTCCTTCCTGTCTTCTTCACCTTCGGGCTTGATCTCCTTCAGGTAAATGGGGGTGGCCATGTAGCCGCAGTAGCGCTCCAGCACCTGGCGCACACGGAAAATATCCAGAAATTCCTTTTCCTCTTCCATGATGTGCAGGGTGATCAGGGTGCCGCGTTCCGTGCGGTCGCTGTCATCCATTTCAAAGGACATACCGTCCTCGCTCACCCAGCGGACCGCCCCGGCGCCGTCCTGATAGGACAGGGTGTCGATGGTCACCTTGTCGGCAGCCATGAATGCGCTGTAGAAACCAAGACCGAAGTGGCCGATGATGCCGCCCTTGTCTTCGCCGGTGTAGTTCTTCAGAAATTCCTCGGCGCCGGAGAAAGCCACCTGATTGATGTACTTTTCCACTTCTTCGCCGGTCATGCCGATGCCGTTATCTTCGAAAGAAATGGTGCCTTCTTCCTTATTTACAGTAACGGTCACGCGGAAATCCTCTTCACAGCCGGTGTGAAGCATTTTGTACTTGGTAATGGCATCGCAGCCGTTGGAGACCATTTCGCGGATGAAGATGTCCTTATCGGAATACAGCCAGCGCTTGATGACCGGCATGATGTTTTGAGCATGAATGGAAATATCACCTTTTTGCATGATACACG
>PITV01000281.1 GCA_017577285.1 Clostridiales bacterium | reverse complement strand
ACATCGCACTGCAAGCGAACGGTGCTGCCGTCCCTGCAGCAGACGCTCATGGGCGCGCTGTGCAGAGCCTGCGGGGCTGTGCGCTTCCACCAGATAAGTTCGCACTCCCGCAGCCCGCCTTCAGCTGCCTCCAGCGTGAAGACCGCGCGATTTCGTGCAAGCGGTTGCATAAACGGGTAAAAAGAAAAGTGCCGTACAGCAGGTGTAAACATGGTCTTGATCCTTCATTCTCCCTTAATTTCTGTCCGTAGAGGCCCTGATGATCAGCGATGTGGAAAGCATGATCTGCTGGCTGCCGCTGCGGTTCTCGATGCGCTGGAAAAGGAGGCGTGCCGCCTGTTCCCCCAGCATGGCTGTATCGATATCCACGATGGTGAGCGGAGGATCCATATACTCCGCCAGCGGATAATTATCAAAGGTGACGATGCCCACCTGACCGGGCACGGAAATGTTCAGTTCCCTGCAGGCCTTCAGCAGACCGAAGGCCGCCAGATTGTCATTGCATACGAAAGCGTCGGGACGGTCCTGCTCCCTGAGCACTTCCAGTGCGGCGCGCAGGGCGTCATCGGTGGTGCCGTCGGTGGCAAGTACCGTTTCCGGGCCGTTCACAGCGTTCAGATATCCCCTGACGCGGCGCTTGGTGAAGCCCCGCTTCTGATAGCCGCCGATGTAGGCGATGCGGGTATATCCCTTCTGCTGCAGGTGCTTTACGGCGATCTCGGCGCCCTGTTCATTGTTGTTGTCCACCCAGCAGGTATCGCCCCGCAGGGTATCCGGGGTGCCCAGCACCACATAGGGAAAATCCCCGATGGTCTCCATCATGGAGGGCTTTACCGTGGTGGGAGGCAGGATGAGCCCGTCCACCTTGTGCTCCTTCATCAGGTTCTCCACGGTCATTCCCCTGCTCTGGGCGCCGTTGGCGATGATGACCTGATAGCCCTCGGACTGGGCCACCTTTTCGATGGCGAAGAGGCTGCGGCTGAAGAACACGTTGCTGAAAGCCTCGGCGTCCCGGGCATCCACCACCACGCCGATGACGCCGCTCAGGCCGCTGGCCAGGCTGCGCGCCAGGGAATTGGGATGATAATCCAGCTCCCGCATGGCGGCATAGACCCGCTCCTTGGTATCGGGCGTGATGGAAGCTTTGCCGTTGATCACACGGGAAACAGTGGAAGAATTGACGCCGGCCCGTTCAGCCACATCATGGATCGTGACACCCATTTTCTTCCGCCTCCCTTTCCTGAAATGAGCTTCATCCCTCTGATGATCTCATTCGGTGCTGTGATATCGTGCAACCGCTTGCATGATTTATTATATGTAGGGCAAAACGGTTTGTCAACACCTTTTTTGCAAATTTTCAAAAAAAATTTCGGGGATGTATCACGGAACGGCGTTCCCGGCCGCAGGAGGGCCCCCTTCCACGGCCCGGATCCCCGCGGGAACGCCCGGATGAATGAATATTGCGATAAAACTGATCAATAATTGGCATAAATTGCGCAAAAGCGGATTTTGTGCTTGAATATCCGCCTGAAAAACGGCATAATAAACGGGAAGAACAGATCACGCCGCCGGGTGAGGACAAGCCCCCGCCGTGAGAGAAGACAGATAGCGCGAATACAGACTGAATGAAAAGGAGCGGACTGAGCTATGCCTATGATGACCATGCCTGAAGTGAAAAAGGTGCAGGGCGGCACCCTGTGGAGCAACACCTACAACCTGTTTACCGCCCGGGTGTACACCCCCGAAAACGATCTGCCCGGGCAGATCATCAATCTGGGCTTCAAGGCCCCCTGCCTCACGGTGCTGGCGGAAAAGGAATGGGATGATGACGGGATCATCGCCTTCGCCGTGAAAAGCGGCCTGGCGAAGCTGGCGGCGTCCTTTGACAGCAGCGTGATCTTCATCTCCCCCAACTCCGGTGACTGGGACAGGGAGGATGAGGAGCTGTACAAGGAATTCATCGCCGAAACAAAGATCGGCCCCTTCTACAAAGACGGCGTGCTGATCCAGAAGAATTTCTTCCGGCCCGTTCCCGATACCTATTTCATCCGCGGCGCCATCTTCCGCGTATGCCTGTACGGAAAGGGCAAATCGGCGGACTATGTGGCGAGGAACCTGCTCAGGACCGTGAACGGTCAGTATCTGTGGGGACCCGGCGAGATCACCCCCTCCGCGGCCTGTCTGGAAGGGCTGAGCGTCGTGCCCGCTCCGGAGCGCGATGATATCGCCGTGATCTCCGTGAACAACAGCGCCGCTGTCAATGACGCCCTGAAGGCGAAGTGCAGATACTTCCTTCAGAAGGAAAAGGCGGATTACGAGCAGGACTGGCGGGGATTCACCGTGCGCTTCAAGCGCTGGTGCGGCGTGATCGAGGAGGAACCCGAATTTGACACCAACGGCGTGATCGAGGAATACGGCGTGGAGGAGATCACCACCTCGCCCGATGACAACGGCCGCTTCAGAGGCACGGCCACCCATCCCGTGGGCTATTTTGCCTACTATAATAAAGGGCTGCCTGAAAAGGGCCCCCTGCCCACCGTCATCACCTTCCACGGCGGCGGCGACAGCGCCCTGCACATCGCCCACGTATCCGGCTGGTGGCGCGTGGCCGCCAAATACAGTTTCCTTTCCATCTGCGTGGAGAACCACATGGATGTGACCGCCACCGAGGCCATGAAACTGGTGGAAAAGCTGCGCGCGAAATATCCCATCGATATGACAAGTCTCTATGCC
>PITV01000280.1 GCA_017577285.1 Clostridiales bacterium | reverse complement strand
GACAAGGTCTCCTGTTATCACAATGATATCGGGACAGGCCTCATCCGCGATCCGGATGAGCGCTTCATTGTCATTCCCGAAACAGGCGCTGTGAAAATCCGAGATCTGCAGGATCCGGTATCCGTCAAAACCTGCCGGCAGATCCGGGCTGTAAAGCGCGTACTCCGTCAGCCCGCAGGTCAGGTTCTGCCACAGCGTCCATAATAAAAGCAACAGAAAGAAGCCCGCAATGCACGGCAGTACGGTCTTCCTTCTTTTTTTTCTTCTGCTGTTCCTTTGCCCTTCCATATCACAGCCGGTTCCCGTCCGGCAGCAGTTTCCCCGTCACAGGTTCTTCGGCTGCAGCAGGCAGATCGGCGGCTGCTGGCGCAGATCCCCCGCCGTGATCCTGACCAGCGGCATGGGCTGCAGTTCCAGCGCGTTCATGGCGCCCAGGAATTTCTTCACATCATCAATGGGCCAGGAAGCGTTCACCGCCGTCTTGTAATGCATGGGGATGACCACCCGGGGATTGAGCCTGCGTACGATATCCCGCGCCGTATGGGCATAGACGGTAAAGAAGCCGCCCACAGGGATCATCAGCACATCCACGCGTCCGAGGGCTTTGACCTCCTCTTCGTTCAGATCACGGCCCAGATCGCCCAGATGAGCCACCCGCAGGCCTTCCGCTTCCAGCACGAAAAGCAGGGTCTTTCCCCGCTGGCTGCCCAGCACATCATCATGATCGCTCTCAATGGCGGTCACGGTAACGCCGGGGCCCACGCTGTGAATGCCCGGGGTGCTGATAATGACCGGATTTCCCTTCACTTTCTGCACATAGTTGTGATCGGCATGCTGGTGGCTCACCAGCACGCAGTCAGCCTTCTCGCCGGTCATTTTGTAGCCCACATGGCTGTCATAAGGATCCGTCAGCACGCGAAACACATTTCCCGTTTCCATAAGAAATTCAGAGTGTCCGTTATAGGTGATGAGCATAGTATCATCCTGCCTTTCTTTTTATTCCTCTCAGTTCTGATCTCCGTACGATCCTTTACTTATTTTCCAGCAGTTCTCGGTTCCTGCGTATCAGGCTCACCCGCTGTTTCACACAATCCGCGCTCCTGAGGGCATCGGGCGGCGTATTGAACACATAATCTGTCAGGTGTTTGATATCCGTCTCAGCCACATGCAGGCGGGTATCGGAGGAGGCATAGTAGATCAGCACCCGTCCGTCCTCCTCGGCAATGGCGCCGTTGGTGAACACCACATTGCTCACATCGCCCACGCGTTCCTCCCCCTCGGGGGCGATCAGATATCCGCCGGGCTCGGCAATGACCTGCCAGGGCTTCTCCAGATCGGTCGCGAAGGCGTATATCACATAGCGCAGTCCGGCCGCGGTGTTCCGCACGCCGTGCGCGATATGGATGAACCCCCTGTCTGTGCGGATGGGCACCGCTCCGGCGCCGTTCTTGCTTTCGGTGATGGTATGGTAGCGGCGGCGCGAGGTGATGATCTCCTCGCCGATCACGGCACGGGCAATATCATCGCACAGGCCGAAGCCGATGCCGCCGCCCGATCCGGTATTGATGAATCCGTCCATCGGACGGGTGTAGAAGGCATACTTCCCGTTCACAAAATACGGATGCAGCAGCACATTCCGCTGCTGGGGAGACTGAAGGGTGACCAGATTGGGCAGCCGCTCCCATTTCTGCAAGTCCTTTGTACGCACGATGCCCGCCGCGGCCACGGCGGCGGACAGATCGCTGTTTTCCACGTCCTTGCTCTCCGAGCAGAACACGCCGTAGATCCAGCCGTCCTCGTGCTGTGTCAGGCGCATGTCATATACATTGGTCTCCTCGGGGCAGGTATCCGGCAGCAGGACAGGCTCCTCCCTGAACCGGAAGCCGTCGATGCCGTTATCACTTTCCGCCACGGCGAAAAAGCTTTTGCGGTCCCAGCCCTCCACACGGGCCACCACACAGTATTTTCCGTTCAGCTTGACGGCCCCGGCATTGAATACGGCATTGATCCCGAGCCGCTTCATGAAGTACGGGTTCATATCCTGATCCAGATCATACTGCCATTCCACCGGCGCGTGGGCGGCGGTCAGCACCGGATACATATAGCGGGTGAATATGCCGTTGTATGATCCGCTCTTCACATTTTTCCGGGCCAGCAGTTCCTCCTGCTTCGCCTTTTCCTCATAATACGCGGGATGGATCATTCTTTTTCCCTCCTGATGATCTCCATGCACATGCGTCCGTTATGATAGGGACATTTCCAGGGTTCCACGATCTCCTTTTCCCGTACAGGCACCAGATGCTCATCCAGTTCGCTGTACCATTCGCTTCCCACCCGTCTGTCGATCATGTATTCCTTAATAAAACGCCAGGTATCCTTCGCCGCTTCCAGCAGATACGTCTTTTCCGGCTGCCGCTGCCAGGCGTTGTAGAAGCCCAGCACCGTTTCAGCCTGCACCCACCATACGCGGTGCATGTTTTCCCTTCCCCGCTCGCACTCATAATAAAGTCCCTGCCCGTGGAAGGCCCTGGCGTACACATTCTCCGCCATCGATGCCAGCGCCGGGAGCAGCCGGGCAGATAGTTCCTCATCCTTCAGCAGAGAGCAGCCCCAGTCCAGCAGCCAGGAGGATTCGATATCATGTCCGTAGCTGGTCAGATCGATGAGCGTATGATACTCATGATCGAAGAAAACCTCCTGACGGTGGATATCCGGGTTGTACACCCTGTCCATAAAG
>PITV01000279.1 GCA_017577285.1 Clostridiales bacterium | reverse complement strand
TCATGTCGATGATCATGGCAAAGAACATACGGCAGGTGATCGACTTGGATTTATGCGACCTGGTACACCACATGAAGGAATCCCAGTCATCCTCCGTGCAGGGGCGGATAACCAGTTTCTTCTTTTCCCGGTTCACAAGGATCTGCACATATTCGACATCCGGCGCTTTCTTCAAGCAGACAGCGTTGATACCCAACCGCCCGTCCGAGAAGGAAATGGCAGGCTCGTTGTTATGGGCGTAGTATTCGCGCCTGGTAACCTGAAAGCCGTCATAGCTGAAATCAGGGTCATCCTCCGCTTCATAGGGTTCAACGTGGCCGCGCCGCCCGAAGGCAGGTGCCGCCGGGTCATCCATCGGGTTCGGCTTGTTCACCAGGGGCGGGAACAGATCTTCCATGCTCATGCCATCCTCCGTATCGTTTCTACGATCTCTATGATGCCCTTCTGAAGGGCGGACTCCGTTGAGGGACTGATCTCCTTATCCGTCTGATACGGCATGCCCTCCGCACCGACATCCCACGGGATGCCTGCGTCAACCGCCAGCGGCACCGCACCGCCAGTAGCTTTCCTGCCGAAATTCTCCGTCCAGCTTGCCGGGCTGGCGACCACCGTCGTCTTGAACTTTTTTGCCAGCGGCTTTGTCCCGTCCGCAAACAGCGCTGCGCGCCCGGGCTGGCCGTCCTTCGGGTCTGTCGGCGCGGTGTCGATGTACCTCTCGGCATTCTTCATGTCGAAGAACAGCACGACCTCTTCACCCTTCTGCCTGCGCATACCGTGGACACGGTACCTGCTTTCCGGCTTCCATTCCATCATCTCAAAGATCAAAGGAAGGAACGCTGTACCGCACACCATCTTGACGTGCCTGCGACCATCCATCGTGGACGCCCACTGGATACTGTGCTTGTTGGAAGAAGCGATCGGGCGGACTGCCAGCAGCTTCCTGACCGGGTCAAAGAGGAGTTCAACGGTATCCGTTTTACCCAGCTTGATTACCGCCGTCCTGGTAAACATCATCGCGTTCACGGTAACGGACACCGCAATATCATCAGAAGACTGAAAGAACGGCCCGCGGGCAATCTCAAATCCAGTCAGGTCAAACGCGGTCGGCAGGTCGCTGTTGGTGATCTCCGGCCCTTCGCCATCCGCCATTTCGTTGATGGCATTAAAATAATCCGCCTTACAGAATCCTGCCCAATGCGGGTTGATCTCCACAAAGCCCCGCAGGATACCCGTGGTAATCACATGCAGAGAAGGGAGCAATCCTTTATGCCCATACTTCGAGTTGGCAATCAGCCGCTGGGTGGCAATAAAGTCGTCCCTGGAAATGATGGCAGGATGGTCGTCCGTCGAATAATACTTGCGCTTCGCACTTACGTTCTTCCTGGCTTTATGATCCAGATAGCTGGGCGTCCAGGTCTTCCTGGCAAGGATATCGCCGCAGTGGCGCTCGTTCTGCAGGACAGCAAGCACTGTATTCGCAGTCCATTTCGTATTGCCCGGCTTCGTGCGCCGCCCCAGCTTCATCAGCGTCTCTGCGATCTGCTGGCAGCTATACCCGTAGAGGTACATAAAGAAGCAGAGCCGGACGGTCAGCGCTTCCTCCTCATTGATGGTCAGCTTGCCATCTTCGCCGACATCGTAGCCCAGCAGCGCGGGCGTCAGGAAGATACCCATCGAGAAACGCATGTCCACAGAACGGTCCATCGAGCGGCTCTTCGTGTGGGATTCCTCCTGTGCCAGCGTGGACACGAAAGACAAGCTCATCTCACTATCGCTGTTCAGCGTGTAGATGTTCTCAGTTTCAAAGAACACGCCCACAGGGTGCGGCAGCGAAGCCAGGTGACGGACTTCACCAATGCAGTCCAGCACGTTGCGCGAGAAGCGGCTGACGCTCTTCGTGATAATCAGGTCGATCTTGCCGGCTTCACAGTCCTTGATCATCTGTTTGAATTCATCACGATGGCTGAGCGATGTGCCGCTGATCCCTTCGTCAGCATAGATGCGCACCAGCTTCCAGCCCGGATGCCTTGTGACGTCCTGCTCATAATAGCCCTTCTGCAGTTCGTAGGATGAAGTCTGGTTAGCACTGCCTGTGGAGACACGCGCATACACGGCTACGCGTTTTTCAGAGAAATCCTCATAAAAGCTTGGCTGTTCAATGGCTGGAATGACCTCGATGTTGGCATTCGCATTGCCTTTATAGCGCTCCCGGATTTTGGCTTTGATATCTTCGCTCATATGCTCACCCCGTTAGTACATGTCATAAATATTGTATAGGGGCGGATATGAAAAGAACAGTTCACAGTATGCAAGGTTCGCAGGTTGTGACCATGCATACTATGAACTGTCAGCGGATTTTTTGATGTGATAGTCTTTTCTATGGCGGGATGGCTTCAATAATCAGGCGTGAAAGCGCCAGAAATAATCAACAAACGCATACAGCAAGAAAGGAGTTTTTCTATGAACCTGCCCGTTTTTGATTCCAATGATACTGTTACCCTTTCCATCCAGAACTATGAATTCCTGGTTGAGAGCAGCGTCCGGTACTGCCTTGGCAGGCTATCCTATGCCCCCGGCTGGGAGTGCGATATCCTGGCGGCAACGCTGGACAAGCTGACCGACCGCTGCCTCGCGGTGATCGAGCGCGACATCACCGAGCATCTTCGCACAGCTGATTACAGTGTTGGGTACATCGATATCCCGTCCAGGTGGCATCAGCTGCTCGCTCAGATCCGTTCTGAGC
>PITV01000278.1 GCA_017577285.1 Clostridiales bacterium | reverse complement strand
CCCTCGTCATGCTGGATGAATACTTCTCTCAGTATGAAAAGAGCGAGTATCTTCCCGTCGTTACCCCCGCCGGGATCCATGCCTGCGAAGACAGCATCTGTTTCGAAGTGGGCGCTGAGGAAGATCTGGCGGATAAAGGACGCCTGTGCATCGGAAAGATCGTGGCCGACTGGACTGAAAAGGAAAAGCTTCTGGCCCTTACCGTCATCAATGACGCCCTGTGCGGCAGCAATGAATCCCCCCTCAAGCGCGCCGTTCTCTCTTCCGGTCTGGCGCAGGATATGGATCTTTCCGTGGATGAGGAAGCCTTCCAGCCCGCGCTCGAACTGGATCTGATCAACATTAAGGACGGCAAAGAAAAGGAACTGCTCTCCCTCATCAGAGATACCATGAAGGATATCATTGAAAAGGGCCTTGATCATGACGCGCTGGAAGCCAGCATCAACCGCATGGAATTCCGTTCCCGGGAGCCCGATGAGCCTCAGGGGCTGATCCGCTGCATCACCGCATTCACCGGCTGGCTGCACGGCGGAGATCCGCTGAAGTACTGCACCTGGGACAATGATTTCATCGTTGCCCGCCGCTGGCTGCAGGACGGCACCTTCGACAGGCTTGCCAGAGAGATCTATCTGGATGAAAGCAATCTGTCCGTCCTCAGGGGCATCCCCTCTCATACCATTTCGGATGAAAAGCGCGGGAAGGAAGCTCAGCGCCTGCAGAAGATCAAGGACGGCATGACCGCGATGCAGATGGATACGCTGAAAAAGAACAATGCAGCGCTGATGACCTGGCAGCAAACTCCCGACTCTCCTGAAGCCCTTGCCACGCTCCCCCTGCTGAGCATCAGCGATGTCAATCCCGAACCCCGCCTCGTCAAGAGCATCGAAAGCACGGAAAAGGGCGTAAAGACCGTATTCCATCCTGTTTCCTGCCACGGGATCCACTATATCAATTTCTTCTATGATCTGACGGATTATACCCTGGAAGAACTGCAGCTGCTGGGGCTGATCTGCGATCTGTTCACCAAGCTCCCCACCGGGAACACTGATGCCCTGCTGCTGGAACAGAAGATCAAGAATAATTTCGGCCGTCTGTCCTTCGGTATCCGCAGTTTCTCCAAGGGACTGGACCGTGCCGCCTGCACACCCAAGCTGACCGTTTCCTGTAGTGTGCTGGATGACAAGCTGAATGACGCGCTCGATCTGCTCTATGAGATCATGATGACCACCGATTTCAGCGTGCATGACCGCATCAAAGAGATCATCATGCAGACAGAGGAAAGCAATAAGCAGGTTGCCGCGCGCTCCGGTCATGTCCTCGGCATCTCCGCGGCAGGCTCCCGCTACAGTTCCGCCAATGCCGTTTCCGAAATGCTGAACGGCTACAGCAGCATCCAGCTGGTACACAGCCTGGCAAAAGACTATGACGCCTATACCGGACGGATCGCCGCCCTGTGCGACAAGTGTGTCAAACAGACCTTTGTCACCAAGCGACTCACCGTCACGATCAGCGGCGACACCTCCTGTGATGTATCCGTCCTCACAGACCGTCTGCCTGAAGGGACCGCCGCTCCTGAAAAGACTTCCTACAAACTGGATCTGCCCGCTTCCCTGGGCCTTTCCGGCACCACTCAGGTATGCTTTGCGGAACGCAGCTGGAATCTGGGCGAGATCGGGCTGAAATTCGACGGCAGCATGTATGTCGGCGCCAACATCATCAGCCTGTGCTATCTCTGGAACCGTGTCCGTGTTCAGGGCGGCGCGTACGGCAGCGGCATGAGAGTCACTCCCGCCGGCGGCATCGACTGCTACTCCTACCGTGATCCCTCTCCCGACAAGACCCTGACAGCCTATTCCGAGATGGGTACTTTCCTGCGCGGTCTGGCGCAGAGCGGTGAAGATATCGAGAAATTTGTGATCTCCACCGTATCCGGCACTGATCCTCTGGTCTCCCCCCGCGATGCCGGCAGTATGGCTGACACCCGTTATTTCAACGGCATTTCCTATGAGGAGGAGAAAAACAACCGTTCCCGCATGCTGAACACCACAAAGGAAGATCTGGCCCGTTTTGCCGATGTGCTGGATGAATTTGTAAAAAAGAGCGCCGTCTGCGTCGTGGGACACACCGCCGCCCTGAAAGAATGCGGTGAACTGACCGTTTTGGAGATCTGATATACACGTCATCTCATAAAAGAAAAAGGAGGTGGTTTTTGTGGAAAGGAACGCTCCAATCGGTATATTTGACAGCGGCGTCGGCGGCATCAGCGTGCTGGCCGAATGCATCCGTCAGCTGCCGGGCGAGGATTTTATCTATTTCGGCGATACGCTCAACGCGCCCTACGGCACAAAAACTACCGGCGAAATACTGCGTCTGTGTGAAAACGTGGCGGACATCCTGACGGAAAAAGGCGTTAAGGCCATCGTGATCGCATGCAATACCGCCACCGCTGCCGCGGCAGAGGCGCTCCGTGAAAACACAGCCCGCTATCCTTTCCCCGTCATCGGTATGGAGCCCGCGCTGAAGCTGGCAAAGAACGAGGTCGGCGAAGACAAGAAAGTGCTCGTTCTGGCAACACCCTCCACCATCGCAAGCGAGAAGTACGCGCGGCTTCTGAGCAGGTTCGGAGAAAACACTGTTTCGCTCCCCTGCCCCGGGCTGATGGAATTTGTCGAAAGGCTGGAATTTGACTCGCCCGCCCTTCACACGTAGCTGGACGAACTGTTTTCCAGAGAGGAATGCGCAAACC
>PITV01000277.1 GCA_017577285.1 Clostridiales bacterium | reverse complement strand
GCAACTGGGCGCCGATGTTCCCAACTGCCTGACTTCCTCCCCCGCCAGGGTGACAGGCATCGGCGAGATCATAAAACCGCTGACTGTTCAGCGCAGTTTTCATCTCGTCCTGATCCAGCCGGATGTGACGCTGTCCACCGGAGAAATGTATCGGTACTGTGACCGGTGCGACTTCATACGGCCGGATATGGACCGGTGCGAACAGGCCCTGCGCGAAGGTGACATTGAAGGCATCACGGCGTCCATGGGAAATGTGATGGAAACTGCCGCGCGGCAGATCGTTCCTGATATCAGCCGGATAAAGGATGAACTGCGTCAGGCAGGCGCGTTCTTTGCCGGAATGACAGGTTCCGGCTCGGTAGTGTTCGGAGCATTCGAGGATGCGCAGACAGCCGCAAGGGCGCATGAACTGTTGCGTTCCAGATATTCCACCTGCATCCTGACAGAGACCATCTGATTTTTCAATTTTGATTTTCCATATCAGAAAGAGACTGAAGCGGAGCCGCTCAGTCTCTTTCATTTTTGTTTATCTCTTATCTGGAAGTATTCTTTTTCTGAAAGCCGTCAATCAAACGGGCACGGTGCCTCAAAGGTCATCCGCTCTCCTGTTCCGGGATGGGTGAAAGACAGGGAATAGGCGTGCAGCATCAGCCGTTTCGCGGAGGGATCACCTTTGGTCCCGTAGATCACATCTCCCAGCACAGGGTGTCCGATACTGCGCATATGAACGCGGATCTGGTGTGTTCTGCCGGTCACGATATGCACATCCAGCAGCGTGCAGTCCGGATATTCCTTCAGCACTTTCCATTCCGTAAGGGCATACCGGCCATCCGGGTCGATTGCCATCTTTTTCCGGTCTGTTTTGCTCCGGGCAATGGGCTTCTCCACCGTTCCGGACTGTTCCTTCATCCTGCCGGCCACCATGGCATGATAATGCTTTTCCATATGCCGGTCCGCCAGTTCCTGCGAAAGGAATGCATGAGCCGCGTCATTCTTCGCGATCAGCATCACCCCGCTGGTATCCTTATCCAAACGGTGTATGATGCCGGGGCGGGCTTCCCCGCCGATACCGGAAAGATGATCAAGATGATACAGCAGCGCGTTCACGAGCGTTCCGTCCGGATTGCCCGGTGCGGGATGTGTGACCATGCCGCAGGGCTTTACGACCACCGCGATATCCTCATCCTGATACAGGATCTCAATGGGCAGATCCTGCGGTTCATTCTCATCAGGCTCCGCGTCCGGCATCTGACAGCGCACGACATCCCCCGCGTTCAGTTTGAACGCGGGCTTTGTTTCTGTTCTGCCATTCACGCTGACAAGACCGTCCCTGATCAGAGACGCCGCGCGGCTCCGGCTGATATCCGCTCTCGAAAGCGCCACATCCAGCCGCTCGCCCGCTTCTCCCGACACCTGTATATCCGCTGCCATTTTATGCTCCTTGCCGTATCATTCTCCGTTTTTCCCATCATTATTCCATTTTTATTTCGCAACGCCTTTTCTTTCTCTGTCATCTTTTCCGAAAATGACACAGAATGCAAGAATGACCGCTCCTGTGACGATGAAACTGTCCGCCACATTGAAAACAGGGAATGAAATGAAATCAAACCTGATCATATCATGTACATATCCGCAGGATATCCGGTCAATGATATTGCCTGCCGCGCCTCCGGCGATCATCCCCAGCGCGCACTGACAAAGCGCACCCGGCCTGCCGATAAAGGTGTACGCGATCACCCCGCAGGCGATGAGGGATGTGATCAGAGTCAGCAGCAGGTTCCCGTCAGAAAACATGCTGAATGAAATGCCGGTATTCTCCGCGTAGGTCAGGCTGAAGACACCCGGTATCAATACCTGATCAGTCGCTGCCCCGGTCAGATGCTTGACGGTCTGGTCTGCCACCGCCGCGATCACGGCAAGAATCACAAACCAGATACGGTACTTTCTCATCAGTTTCATAACAAATCTCCGCAAATCAGTCCATCTGCATTATATCACAAACCGGGCGTATTGTACATTTTCCGGAATACAAATGACAGAATGCAAATATCCGGGGCACCGCGTTTCAGCGCAATGCCCCGGATCGGTCTGCTATTCTGAAAAACCGTCAAGCGGATGATCAATTCTCATCTCCGGGATACTCATATCCCGGGCTCATCCCTTTGCATTCAGGGATCAGCTCCAAGCCGATGACCGCATTGGGAGACAGGGTGATCTCCAGTGTATCCCCCTCCATCCTGAACGCGCGTATTGCCGGTTCAGCCGCTTCCTTCAGCACGCGCAGCGCGTTTTCGCTCAAGGTGCAGGGTTCACCCATTTCATGCCATACGCGCAGCGGATTGCCGTTGTCATGGTCCACGATCCGCAGCACCGCCAGATACCCGCCGGCACGGTCCACCTTCAGGCTGATCTTCTTTTCTTTCTTTTCTCCCTGGCACATGTTCCAGACCACGCCGTGATAGATGCCTTTATCATCCAGTGTAACGATGGCGTCATCCTCGTGCAGCAGGCATTTTCCCTTCAGATCGGCAAAGAAGCGGTAAGCCCAGAAAGTCGGCTTCCGGATGCCGTGATCCGCCAGCAGGCCGAATCCGCCGTGGAAGGGACGGTCATAGGGGCCAACTTCTTCAAAAACATCACTGAAGGTCCAGTAGGAGTATGAATCACACACATCCCCCATACGGCTCAGCATGCCGCAGATCACCGCCGCGTTGTAGATGGTATCATGAGTGGGACAGCGGGGATTG
>PITV01000027.1 GCA_017577285.1 Clostridiales bacterium | reverse complement strand
GCGCTGAACTGCCCCGTGGACAGGATCACCACCGCCCAGGTGGATACCGATCATTCCCCCTATGACACCGGCTCCTACGCCTCCTCCACCACCTACATCACCGGCGGCGCCGTGGTGAAGGCCTGCGGCGCCCTGAAGGAAAAGATCCTCAGAGCGGCTGAGGAGCTGCTGGGCCCCTGCGGCGGAGATTGGAAACTGGATGAAGGCGGCGTGCACGCCGGCGGAAAGACAGCCTCCCTCTCCGATATCTGTCTGCACACCCAGAGCGGACAGGCCATGATGCTGCAGGCCACCGAGAGCAACTCCAGCCCCGTATCGCCCCCGCCTTTCATCGTGAGCATGGCGGAGGTGGAGCTGGATCCCGGCACAGGCCGGGTGAAGGTGACGAAGCTGGTGAACGTCATCGACTGCGGCACCGTCATCAACACCGCCTTGGCAAAGGTGCAGGCGGAGGGCGCCGCCATGCAGGCCATGGGCATGGCTCTGACCGAGCAGGCCCGCGTCAATGAGTTCGGGCGCCTGCGCCAGAATTCCCTGCTCACCTACGGCATGCCCACCCGGCTGGATGTGCCCGATATCACCGTGGACTTCTGCCCGAGCTATGAGCAGACCGGCCCCTTCGGCGCCAAATCCATCGGCGAGGTGGCCATCAACGCCACCGCTCCCGCCATCACCGAGGCCATTTACAACGCCTGCGGCGTGCGGGTGATCGAGCTGCCCGTGGACCCGGAAAAGCTGATACAGGATTAACAGAGCCCCGCGAAAAAAGAACGGACGCACGCGGAAAAAGCATAAAAAGAGAGCCCGGAGCCATGATGCTCCGGGCTTTTGACATGCGCGCGCTTCTCCGGCGGCGCGGCTCACTCCAGACAGTTGCTGGTGATGTAATCCACGCCGTATTCCAGCATGCGCTCCGCGGCCTGCTCGTCATCCACCGTCCACACGTTCACCTCGATGCCGAGGCTGTGGAGGCGGTCGACCCGCTCCTTCGTGAGCGCGGTGTATTTGATATCCAGATCCAGGCTGTACCTGCGCAGCGTTTCCTCCAGATCATCCCCGTACTCCTTGGTGAGATACTGCAGCTTCGCGCCGGGCAGCTTCTCCCGCAGGCAGATCATATTGGGCAGATCGAAGGAGATGAACACCGTTTTATCGAGGTGACCCATGGAGCGGATGACACCGATCACCCGGTCGATATCCTCCGGGATAAAATGATTCTTCAGCTCCAGAACAGCCGTTTTCCCGTACCGTCCGCAGATGGAGATGTAATCGGAGAGGACCGGCATCACCAGATCCTTCCTCCCCTTCTTTCCGTCCTTGTCCAGCAGGCGGATGCCCCGGAGCGTTTCCAGACAGCTTTCCTCCACGCACAGGTCATCCCCGGCGACGCGCCCGGTGCGGTCATCGTGGATCACGACGAACTCCCCGTCCGCCGTCACATGGATATCGGTCTCGATGCCGAAATGGCTGCGGTTCCCGGCGGCCACAAAGGCGGCGCAGGTGTTCTCGGTCTCATAGCGGTTGAACCCGCGGTGGGCGATCAGTTTCACTTTTTCACTCAGCATATCCCGTTTCTCCTTTCACAGGCCCGCACATCGGCGCCTGAAAACGCTTTTCTGTTTTATGCTCACCAGCCGCTCAGGCAGAACACCCGGTCCATGGGGTTCTCCGAGGCGTTATCCACCCGGCGGTAGGTGTTGGCTGCGGATTCGAACAGCACGATGACCTTTCCCTTCATGTTGCACAGGCTCTCCGTCATGGGCGGCGCCACGATGATGGCGCTGCGGTTCCCCTTGTCCAGATACCACACGGGGATCTCCCTGCCGCCGTATGTCACCGCCGCGTCCGCCGGTTTTTCCAGCAGCCCGTCAAAGCGCATCAGCGAGGAGGACGCCCGGCGGCCGTAGCTGCGGCTGATGTAGACGCTGCCGTTCAGCACGGTGATCCCCTGGATCTTCTCGGGGGTGGACAGGATGATATCGGGGATGAGATCGCTGCCGGAGCGGGGCGTGCTGCCGAGGCCGCCCTCCGCGTCCAGATAATAGCCGCAGGTCCAGGCCTTGAAGGTGCCCTCGCCCGTTTTGATCTTATGGGAGGAATCGGTCCTGTAATCGGTGGAATACTCGAACTCGCCCACCCACAGGATGCCGTCAGAATAGCTGCAGTAGCTGGAATTGACCGGCACGCCGATCTCCTCCTCAAAGGGGCACACAGCCCTTTCGGGCAGCGCCAGCAGCGTTTCCAGGGACAGGCGGTACAGCTTGTGGGCGTTGGAGACATACACATCCTTCTCCGTCACGCACACGCCCCCGGCATGGCCGGTATAGGGCTCGCCCTGCACCGTTTCCAGCAGCACCTGCTTCCTGATCTCCCCGCTGGATGCGTCCGCGCAGATCAGGGCGCTGTACTCTCCCTTGTTTGAGGAGTATCCGGCGAAGATCAGCCAGTCCTCGCTCTCCAGATAGGTGATGCCCTGGGGAACGAGATCTTCCTTCAGCCCCGGGATCAGCACGCCGCACTCCCCCGCCGCGTAGAACGCGTCATAGGAACGGGAGGTATTTTCACAGCCGGTCCTCTCCTGAGCGGTGAACACCACGTTCCGGTCCGCGGCGCAGGCCGGGACGGAAAGGAGCAGCGCCATCACGCACAGCAGGCACAGGATCTTTCTTGTCATACGGTTTTCCTTCATCATTTTCTTCATTATCCTTTTCATCGCAGCATCCTCCCGCGCGTCAGGTCCGGGGGGCCGCCGTGGTGGAGCGCACCACCAGACGGCTCAGGTACTCGATATGGGTGACCGATACGGGGGATGCCGTTTCGCCCCCGTTCAGTTTTTTCATCAGCAGATCAAAGGCGGCAAACCCCAGTTCCACCGGGTGCCGGTCCACCGTTGTGAGGGACACGCCCGCCAGAGAGGAGGAGAACAGGTTGTTGCATCCGCACACGCTGTAATCCTCCGGCACCCTTTTGCCCAGCCCGGACAGGGTGTCCATCACGCCGTAGGCGGTATAATCCGTGATGCAGATGAACCCCGTGATGAGCGGATCCTTTACCGCCTCCAGGGCGAGCTTCGCCGCCAAAGTGCGGGTCTCGTGGAAGGAGCCGGGGACCAGCGCGTCGGGCCCAGGCGCGCTGTATACGGAAAGCACGGCGTCCGGCACCCTGTCAAAGGCCTCCTTCGTTCCCAGGAAGCAGGCCGAATCCTTCATGCTCTGCCAGCTGCGGTCGATGCCGATGTAGGCCACGTGCCTGTGGCCCAGCGAAAGCATGTGCTCCGCGGCCAGACGCCCCACCCGGTTGTTGTCGTTGATCACGGCGTCCACGCCGGTGAGCCCCGGGGGGCTCTGGATGACCACCGTGGGGATGATCTCCGCCAGCTCGCGCATGTAATCCCTGTTGATGGGCGTGACGGCGAACACGATGCCCGCGAAGCCGCCCCGGCGCACCATGTGCATCAGCCGCAGCTCCCGCTCCCGGCTGTGGTGCGTTTCCAGGATCAGGGTGTCATAGCCCATCTCATTGGCCTTCTGCGTCACCGCCTGGGAGATGAATGTATAGTAGCTGCCCGTGACGATGGTGATGAACACCGCGATGGTTGGCCGGTCGAACATGCCGTTCTCCGCGGGGCGGTGATAATCCAGCTGCTCCGCCGCCGCCCGCACCTTTTTCACCGTTTCCCCCGAAAAGCTGACCCCGGCACGGCCGGAGAGGATCATGGAGACGCAGGAAACAGAGACACCCGCAAGTTCCGCCACATCCTTCAATGAAGCCTTCCTGTTGCGCGCCATTTCCTCACCCCTTTCAGGAGAATATATGCCTGTTAGGGGCATTATACTCCGCCCGGCGCGAAAATGCAACCCGTTTATTAAAATTTTAATATATGTTTGTCCCCTGTTTATACATTTTTGAAAATATAAGGCCAGATTATACATTTTTCTATTGACATACCGGGGTGTGTGCTATTATAATTTCAACAGAAGCATTCCATTGAAACATGGCCACTGCCTGATGATCCTTCCGGAGGGAGGCGGACCCGCGGATATGAAGATATGTATCCAGACCGGCAACCTGTTCGACCGTTTCGGCATCGAGCGCGCCTGCGGCATGATCGCCGAAGCGGGCTTTGAAGGCGTGGACCTGAACCTGGACAAAAGCATCTCCCCCGCCGATATCAGGGGCGGGAATTATAAGGGAAACTGCGTTTTCGAAAAATCGCCGCAGGAGGCGGCGGACGCCTGGGAGCCGGTCTGGCGGGCGCTGAAAAAGGAAGGGCTCGAGGTGTGTCAGGCCCATTCCATCTACCCCTCCTATGTGCCCGGCCGTCCCGAAGTGCTGGAGTGGACCTCCCGGATGCACGCGGCCGCCGTTGAATACGCCGAGTATACCGGCTGCCGCTTCCTGGTGGTGCACGGCATCGGGGTATCCCCCCGGGACAGCTCCATCACCCAGGAGAAGGCGGATGAGCTGAACATGCGGCTGTACGGATCGCTGACCGGGGCGCTGAAGGGCAAAAAGCTGACCGTGTGCCACGAAAACCTGTTCACCGGCAGCGGTCCCTACTTCCAGGGCGCCTGCGCCGATCCCCACAGGGCCGCCGCCTACATCGACGAGCTGAACAGGCAGGCGGGCCGCGAGGCCTTCGGGCTGTGCGTGGACACCGGCCATCTGAACCTGCTGGGCATCGACTTCCGCACCTACGCCCCGGTGGCCGGAAAGCGCATCAGAGCCCTGCACATCAATGACAATCTGGGAAACGGCGATTCCCACCGCATCCCCTTCGCGGGCTCCTTCAACTGGCGCTCCTTCCTGGAACTGCTGAAGGAGACCGGCTACAGCGGAGACCTGAGCTTTGAGACCTTCGCCCAGACAGACGCGGCCTGCGCCTGCGATGAGCGGCTGGTGCTCCCCACCCTGCGCCTGATCGCCGAAACAGGCCGGATCTTCCGGGAGATACTGAACGGATGATCACCACCCCGTTACCGATTCAAACCGGTGTGATGCCCGGAAACGGGATTGCCGGTTGAAATAAACCGCCGAAAGGCAAAAGGAGAGTAAACCTATGAAGAAGATCGTTGCCCTGCTGCTGGCTGCTGTCATGCTGATGAGCCTGACCGGCGCGCTGGCCGCCACCGAGTATGACGTGAATGAGCCCATCACGATCGAATGGTGGCACGCTCATGAGAGCCAGTTCGATGAGTACATCGAGTACATGGTGAACAAATTCAACACCGAGAACCCCTACGGCATCACTGTTGTGCCCGTATACAAGGGAAGCTACACCGAGATCAACGAGCAGTTCATCGCGGCTGACGCCGCCGCCCGCGAAGGCGCCGGCACCGTTCCCGCCATCTGCTGCTGCAACACCTCCTATCCCGCCGGCTACGGCGCTGCCGGGCTGTGCGAAGTGCTGGATCCCTACATCGAAGCCTTTGACTATGATGTGGAAGACTTCGGCGAGGGCCTTGTGCTGTCCACCAGCTTTGACGGCGAGCAGATCTGCCTGCCCTACCTGATCAGCACCCAGTGCATGTATTACAACAAGACCGCCGCTGAGGCCGAAGGCATCGAAATGCCCAAGACCCTGGACGAGATGGAAGACTTCCTGATCAAGGCCACCATCTTCAACGAGGACGGCACCACCGCCCGCTACGGCACCGTGTTCGGCGGCTGGGACTACTGGTATCATGAGATGCTCTTCAAGAACAACGGCGTGCAGATCGTGACCGAAGAGGGCACCACCGATGTCAACAGCGAGCAGAGCATCGCCATCAACACCAAGATCAAGGAATGGATCGACAAGGGCTATGCCTACTATGCATACGGCTCCGGCGCTTCCTCCAACATGCGCGACCTGTTCGTGGCCGGCGGCGCCTTCTCCGTGTTCCACACCTCCTCCCTGTACACCACCTACACCGGAAAGGTGGAGACCAAGTATGCCGACAACCCCGAGAACGCCTTCGAAGTAGGCATGGCCTGGCTGCCCGGCGGCTATGACCACGAGAGCTTCAAGAGCGAAGTGGGCGGCAGCTGCATCTTCATCCCCGCCAGCGCCACTCAGGCTGAAAAGAACGCTGCCTGGCAGTTCATGATGTTCATGACCAGCGCCGAGATCAACCTGTACTGGGCCGACAAGACCGGCTACTTCCCCACCCGCGCTTCCGTAAAGGCCCTGCCCGAGTATCAGGAGTACCTGGAGCGCAAGCCCGCCATGGCTGATATCATCAACAACGCCGCGTGGATCAATCCCCGCAACCAGAATCCCGCCTATGACACCTGCGCCACCCTGTGGCGTCACGCTCTGGCCACCATCTACAACGAGGGTGCCGATGTGACCGAAACGCTGAACGCGCTGGCTGTCGAGATCCAGGAGACGCTGGACGCCAACTGATCCCTGCGCTTTTCATGGAGGGAGCGGGAACCCCGCTCCCTCCGCCCCGTTCTTTTTGGGGGTACGCCCCCTTCCTTTCCCCCTCCCTCAGGGCGGGGTGAAAGGCTGAAACGCAGAGAGTACCCGCAGGTGGCTGTTTTTCAGGCTTTCACTCTCACTCTCACCCTCACCCGGCGCGGGGCGCGCGCCGATCCCGCAGGCGCGGGCAGATCATGACAAGAGGTAAAACGGATGGACAAAGCAGCGGAAATAAGAAAGATCGACTGGAAGGCAAAGGAGAGGAGCCTGATCCGGCCCGCCCAGCGGCGCACCGGCAAAGCGCTGATCGTCATCGGCGTGCTGGTCATGCTGGTGGGCCTTTTCGGCACGCTGGCCAGCGACTGGCAGGTGAGCGTCTTTTCCGGCATGACCGCCCAGGTGTACGCCGCCCGTGAAAACGCCATCAGCGCGGGCACGGGGATCACCGGCGCCTTCGACATGGACGGCGAGGAGAGCGGCGTGCATATCTATTACGCCGTGCTGGAAGGCTCGGACAATGATGTGATGAGCGTTCAGGATCTGGAGGAGGGCACCTCCAAGAAGGCCGTGAAGGTATCCAAGAGCTCGGTCATCCAGTTCCCCGCCACAAAGGAAAACCTGGTCAGCGTCATTCCGGAGGATGAGGTGCTGCTGAGCAACGGCGAAAGGATATCCCGTTCCGTCAAGATCCCCGGCGCCGGCTCCAGCAAGTATTACTCCATGAAGATGACCACCGAGGGCCCCTGCACGCTGACAGTGTGGGTCAGGTCCTCCCTTCCCGGCACCGCCAGAAAGGTGGTACTGTATTCCACCATTTCCGGCGAGACGGATTCCGCCGAGGCCCCCGCCTTTGACACGGAAGGGGCACTGGAGCCCGTCACCCTCACCATCCCGAAGGCAGGCACCTATTACCTGACCTCCAGGGGCGACATCCCCATCTCGCTGGTCTCCACCGTGATGAAGTACGGCATCATCCTGTTCCTCGCGGGGCTGGTGCTGATCTTCAACGGCATCATGATGCATCTGCAGCGCATGGAGCGCATGAAGGATCTGTTCTTCGTGGAGCCCGTGCTGATCTTCTTCCTGCTGTTCGTATATTATCCCGTCATCAACCTGATACGCATCTCCTTCACCAACATGCAGATCCTGTCCTCATCGGGCGAGCAGACCTTCGTGGGCTTTGACAATTACGAGTGGCTGTTCTTCAAATCTGGCAGCAGCCACTTCTGGAAGAGCCTGAAGGTGACGGGGCTGTACATGTTCTGGGAGGTGCTCATCACCCTGGTGGGCGGCATGCTTCTGGCGCTGCTCTTCAACCGCATGACAAAGATGTTCAACGCCATGCGCGCCATCGTGTTCATGCCCAAATACATCGCCGTATCCACCAGCGCCACCGTCTTCATGTGGATCCTGTACTCCACCACCTCCACCGCCATCGGCTCCTCACAGGGCATACTGAACTACGCCCTCTCCCTTTTCGGCATACAGGGGCCCAACTGGCTGATAGACGCTGATACCGCCCTCACCGGCGTGCTGTTCCTCACCACATGGCGCGTCGTGGGCTACGCCATGATGATCTACCTTTCCGCCATGAAGGGCATCCCGCAGGATTACTACGAGGCGGCCTCCATTGACGGCGCGGACGGGGTGCAGCAGTTCCGCTACATCACGGTTCCCCTGATGGCGCCCACCACCCTCTTCCTGTTCGTGACCACGTTCATCGCCAGCATGAAGGTGTTCCAGAGCGTGGATGTCATGACCAGCGGCGGCCCCAACGAGGCCACCAACGTGATGGTGCAGTGGATCTACAACCTGACATGGAGCGAGCATCAGACGGCACACGGCGCCGCTGTGGCCGTGGTGTTCTTCATCATCCTGCTGGTATGCACGGCAGTCACCATGAAGTGGTCCAACCGCAGGACCAACTACGACACCTGAGAAAGGAGGCGGAACCATGTTCAGAAAACTTCCGGCCATGAAAAAACTCTTCACCGTGCTGGCGCTGCTCGGTTTTGCCTGCCTGCTGGCGGGGGGCTTCTTCTGCGTGTTCAGGGGAGCCGATCCCGCCGCTGACCGTCCCGTGATCCTCACGCTGCGCACCGTTTTCCTGGTGACAGGCGGCGTGATCCTGCTGATATGCATCCCCTTCCTGTGGAAGGACGGCATAAGGAACGCCCGCGCCAGAGCCCGCACAGATTCTCACTGGCACCGCATGCGCCAGAGCGGCTTCTTCGATCTGCTGATCCTGTTCGCCTGCATCGCCGCCCTGCTGCTGATCCTGGCGCTGGCGGGTTATCTCGGCTACAACAGCACTTTCAGCCGCATGGCGAAGGACGCGGCGCTGGCCGCCGGCACGGATACCGTTCCCGGAACGCTGGAGGAGGCAAGGCAGCTGAGCACCTTCAACGAGTACAACTTCAAGCAGGCGCTCAACATCTTCTCGGGCAGCTACAACGCGTTCTTCGTGATCGGCGTGATCATCGCCGCATGCGCCGGCCTGTGTCTGCTGTACATGCGCTTCGTCACCCCCGTGGTGCGGGCGGATGAAAAGCTGCAGATCGTGCACAGGACCTACCGCGTGGTGGCCCAGTACGCCGTGGCCATCCTGCTGGTGCTCATCTCCCTCTTCCCCATCTACTGGATGATCATCTCCTCCTTCAAGACCAGCGCGGAGCTGACGGACGCCGTGCCCACCCTGTGGCCCAAGCAGTTCATCTGGAGCAACTATCCCTCCGTCCTCAAAAAGGCGCCCTTCGGACGGTATCTGCTGAACACGCTGGTCACCACGCTGGCGATCATGGCGGGCGAGCTGACCATCGGCGTGATGGCGGCCTACGGCTTCTCAAAGGGCGAGTTCAAGGGAAAGAACATCCTGTTCCTGCTGGTGCTGGGCGCCCTGATGGTGCCCATCCAGGTCACCTTCGTTCCCATCTATGTCACCCTGGCCCGCCTGAGCCTGATCGATACCTGGACCGGCGTGATCCTGCCCAATCTGGTGAGCGCCTACTTCATCTTCATGCTTCGGCAGAACTTCATGGCGGTGGACAACAGCTACATCGAGGCGGGCAAGATCGACGGCATGGGGCGCTTCGGCACCATCATCCACGTGCTGATCCCCATGTGCAAGCCCACCGTGATCACCGTTTCCATCATCTCCTTCATCAACGGCTGGAACAGCTACTTCTGGCCCAAGATGATCACCCAGACCGAAAAGAGCCGCACCATCGCCGTGGGCGTGCAGCGGCTGAAGGAGACCTTCGCCGGGCAGTTCGTTTCCAACTACAACGAGATCATGGCCGGCGCCGTCATGGCGATCATCCCCATCGTGCTGCTGTTCCTGATCCTGCAGAAATACATCATGACCGGCATGAGCAAGGCGGCAATGAAGTAAGAAATGAAATAAAAAAGCGGAGCCGGAAAAGATCGCTCCGCGGCGGATATGCATGGCGGGCGTGCCGGAAGGGCGCCCGCTTTCCGGTTTTGGGGAGGCTGTCCCGGATGTCCCCGAATGTGAACCGCAAGCAGAAGAACCGCCAGAAAGGCGAAGGCGGGAAAGCCGAATACGGAATATATCAAGCATGGGTATGGAAAGCGAAATATGGAAAGCCCCGGAATACACGGCACACCTGCGGGAACAGGGCACGCCGCGCCGGGCGGCGGGGTAAAATTTGCATTTTATCCGTTTCCGGTGTATAATAGGCCCCGTTCCGCGGTGAATTCCCGGAACGAATGCATGAACGGAGGAATTAATTATGCTTTCATCATTGTGGTCCATTCTGGTGTTCCTGGCTGTCGGCGCCCTCGCCGGATGGCTCGCCTGCCTGATCTTGAAGGTCAAGGGCGGCCTGATTTTTAATATTCTCGTGGGTATCGCCGGCGCTTTCGTGGGCAGACTGCTGGGCAAGCTGCTGGGGATTCGTACCGCTTTCCTCTCCCTGAGCGTGGGAAGCATCCTGAGTGCCGTGGCCGGCGCCCTGGTACTGGCCTTCGTGCTGGGCCTGATCCTGAGCAAAAAGGGAAAGTAAACCCGCAGAGCCGGAAACGGTTCACGCGTGACACGTACCTGAAGGAAACACCGTACGGCAAAAGCGCCGCGCGGTGTTTCTTTTTTATGCCGTACACTGCATCATCCTGCGGCGGCTGTATATGAACGGGATCCGCAGGCAGCGGCATACAAAAAGGAGCGCCGGATCAGCGGCACTCCTTTCTGTTTTATTCATTTGTTTCTGTTTTACTGATTCTTTCCTCAGACATCAGTCGATATCCGCCAGAACGCGCTCCAGCAGGCGGTAGGTGACGGGGATGCCGGCGAGGACGCAGGTCTCCTTGGGCGTATGGACATCGAACAGATCGGGGCCCATGGAGATCATGTCCAGCTCCGGGTTCAGCACGGCGAAGGTGCCGCACTCCAGGCCGGCGTGGATCGCCATCACGGTGAGCTCCTCACCGTTCATATCCAGATAAGCGGCCCGGGCCAGCGCCAGCAGGCGGCTGTCGGGATCGAACTTCCACGGATCGGCGGATTTGCTGCTGATGACGGCATATCCCCGGGCGGCGGCCAGACCGCTCTGGATCGTGACCAGTTCCTCCTGACGGGCGGGATCGCTGCTGCGGATCATATCCACGGCATGAAGGCCGCTCTCATCACAGCGGAGGATGCCCAGATTGCTGCTGGATTCCACCAGCCCGGCCGCGTCCGCGGACATGGTGTGCACGCCGTCCGGGATGCAGGTGATGAAGGAGAGGACATCATCCAGCGCGCTGTCCGAAAGCACGGCTGCCGGCAGAGCCGACTGCTCCGTGATGACGGTGAGGCCGGGATCGGCCGATATGTACGCGAGCGCCATATCGCTCTGCCAGGCGGCGCAGATCTCATCGACGCGGCCCAGATCCCCGGCGCAGACAGCCAGCACGGCACTGGCGGAGGAGGGGATGGCATTGGGGGCGGTGCCGCCGCTGATGGAGGCAACGGCGAAGCTGACGCCGCCGGAGCGCAGCCGCAGCAGCAGGGCGGCCATGGCGCGCACGGCGCTCAGACGGCCCTTGTGGATCTCCACGCCGGAATGCCCGCCCAGCAGGCCCTTCAGGGTGATGGTGACAGCGGCGTCGAAGTCTCCGGCGGGAACGGTATCCGCGGGGGCGGAGAAATCCATCAGCACGCCGGAGGCGGTGCTTACGATAACGGCGTCAGACTGCTCGGCATCCAGATTGATCAGATAGCCCGCGTCAGCCACATGCACCGGATCCAGCGCGAACATGCCTTCCATGCCGTCCTCTTCATCCGTCGTGATGATGATGCGGACGGGGCCGTGGGCGATGAGGCCGTCCGCCACGCACAGGCACATGGCCACGCCGATGCCGTCATCCGCGCCCAGAGAGGTGCCGTCGGCGGTGATGGTTTCGTCAGAAACGACAGGTTTGACCGGCTCGGAGAGGGGATCCCAGACCACGCCGTCGGCAGCCGCGCAGACCATATCCATGTGGGCCTGCAGCACCACCAGCGG
The DNA here is from genome assembly GCA_017577285.1 of Clostridiales bacterium. Taxonomy (GTDB): domain Bacteria; phylum Bacillota; class Clostridia; order Christensenellales; family Aristaeellaceae; genus ZC3RG03. The sequence goes on along the minus strand of PITV01000027.1, from coordinate 7,424 downwards.
CTTCGCTTCCATGCCGGGGGTGGCGGGCACATCGAAGATGATGTTGTTCGCTCCGTCACGGACGGGAGCGAATCCCCGCCCGGCAGCCCAGTCATAAAGATAACTGCTGATCAGTTCCTCGTGATGGGACGGACGCGGGACCTGCGTCAGGGGCAGAAAACGCTCCGTCACATATCCGATGATCTCCTCATCGCCCGCTTCCGCGAAGGCGCAAGCCGCGGCGGAAAGCAGCAGAACGAGCGCCAGTACGGCGGATAACAGTTTTTTCATATTCTCACCCTTTCCATTCATCTTTTTCCATCGATCCGGATCCTCCGGGGAGCAAAAAGGATGCTGATGTAAGTTTCTGCACGCGGGAGCGCGCCGCCCGCGGGATCACATATATCTGGCCAGCACGCTGAACAGCTCCTGCACCTTGATGGGCTTTGCCACATGGTCATCCATGCCGGCGTCCCGGGAGGCCTTGCGGTCCTCATCAAAGGCATTGGCGGAAACGGCGATGATGGGGATCTTCGCGTCCGGATACAGGGCGCGGATGGCCCGGGTGGCCTCATAGCCGTTCATCACGGGCATCTGGATGTCCATCAGGATGAAATCGAAGTACGCGGGGCCCTTTTCGCGCATGATCTCAACAGCGGTCGCGCCGTCCCGGGCCGTTTCCACGGTGAGCCCCTCTTCCTCCAGGATCTCCCCGGCGATCTCCAGGTTCAGCTCGTTGTCATCCACCAGAAGCGTCCGTTTGCCCCTGAACACGATCTGCTGGCTGAGCACCTTCACATCGGAGGCGTTCACTTCCTCCCGCGTGAAGGGATCCACATATCTCTGCCCCTTCTGGAGCCTGAAGGGCAGCGTTACCACAAAGGTGGTTCCCTTGTTCTGCTTGCTGGTAAAGGTGATGGTGCCGCCCATCAGCTCCACGAAAGCCTTGCACACCGTCAGCCCCAGGCCGGAGCCCTCGATGCCGCTGACCGTGGTGGACTGCTCCCGGGCGAACTGATCGAAGATGTTTTTCTGGAATTCCTCGGACATGCCGATGCCGTTATCCGCGAAGGTGTAGCGGTAACTGCCCCAGCCTTCCCGGGGGCAGTCCACCTGATCACACCGCACCTTCACGGTGCCGCCCTCGTGGGTGAACTTGACGGCGTTGGAGATGATATTGACGAATACCCGGTTGCAGCGGTTCAGATCGCAGTACACATAGCGGTCCCGGATGTCCCCGATCTCGAAGGACAGCCCGATATCCCGGGCGGCCGCCAGCTCTGTCATGGTGTCCTGAATGGCGGTGAAGCTGTACTGCACATCCGCGGGGCTCTCCTGCAGCTCGGCGCGGCCGCTCTCGATGCGGCTCACATCCAGCACGCTGTTGATGAGCATCAGCAGCAGGTTGCTGCTCTGCTGGGTCTTGTTCAGGCAGTCCATCACCTTTCCGGGATCATCGATATGCTTTTTCGCCATGTTGGTGAAGCCGATGATGGCGTTCATGGGGGTGCGGATATCGTGGGACATGTTGAACAGGAAGGTGGTCTTGGCGTTATTGGCGGATTCCGCCATGCCGAGAGCCTGCTTCAGGGCGTCCTGCGTCTCCTGCTCCTTCTGCACGCTGTCGTTCACATCGGTAAAGGCGATGACCGCCCGCAGCGGCATGCCGCCGTCCCCGCGCTCCATGGCGAATACCAGCATCTCGTGCCAGCGGGCCTCGTTATCATGCGCCTTGCGGAAGCGCACCGCGTAGCGGTCCTGTGAGACCAGGTTTTCGCGGATCTGCTCCAGCCGCACCTCCCGGTGCATGAGGGGACGGTCCTGCTCATAGCAGTCATGCCCGATGAGCAACTCCAGCTTTTTGCTGAACTCATCCTTCTCGCCGTTGAGGGTGCAGATCAGATCCTCATACGGTGCCGGATCGCGGAACACCACCGTGCCGCCCGTCACCAGATCCACCAGATAAATGGAGCTGAAGCTGCTGGAGATGGCGTCGATCACGTTCATATACTCCGCGGAGGAGCGCTGCTGCATCTTGTACAGCAGGCGGTTGACGGAATAGACAAAGATGATGGTGATAAGGAAAATGACCCCGATGAGGAAGAACACGCCGGTATCGCCGCGCATCAGATAGGTGAAGGGCAGGGTCAGTTCCACCGACCAGCCGTTCTGCGTGACGCCCTTGACGGAGGTCTGATCGTTATCCGCCCCCTGGGCCTTTCCCCCGTTCACGATGATATTGCCGTACCGGGAGCGGAGGATGATGAACGAATCGGGATAGGGGCAGATGGTGGAAATATAATCTTCCAGATCCTCCAGACCCACGTCCGCCGTCATGACCGCCACCAGCGCGCCGTTTTCATCGAACAGGGGCACGGAGAATGTGCACATCATGATCTTGGCGCCGCCCTCGTCAAAGTAGGGCTCGCACCAGTACTCGCTTTCACTCTCCTTCGTTTCGGCGTACCATTCCTCGTCGTAGTAATCCGTTTCGGTGCCCAGCTGGCGGGAATGGACCTGTCCGTCCGGGGTGACCCAGCTGTAGGGGGCGAAGCAGCGGCCCTTCCCGGGGAAGATATCCGGCTCGAAGGCTACCGTGCTGCCGTATATGAAGTTGTTCCGCTCCACAAAGCCGTATACGAACTGCTCCAGCGCGTCCGGATCATACAGGATCCCGTACACCGTGCCGGAGGCCAGACGCGCGGCATCCGCCACCTCGTTCATCTTTCCGTCGATATGCTCCACCACCTCGGAAACCAGCTTTCCAGCGGAGGAGCGGGCCCGGCGCTCCACCATCACGATGATGCCGTAGGATGCCACCAGCACCACAACGATCATCAGGGCGATGATCATGACGATCACGCCCTGGTCGCGCCGGCTCATGGCCGACTGACGGTCCTTATGTCTGTTCAAACGCGGTCTGTTCATCTTTCAGTCCTCCGTTTCAGGCGGGGAGCGGAAAATCCGCGGCCGTTTCGGGCCGGGCGCGCGATCCCGGAGAAGGTGAGGTCGATGCAGGTGTGAGAAGAAGCGGATATGGCGCGGCAGCGGTCTGCACGCGGCACAGGCGCGGGAATATGCGTGAGTTCTGTATAGAGGGACACAGTTCTTTCAGATGATACCATTATAGGACAAATGCCGGAACATTGCAAGAGGGCGGCCAGAGAGGCGGAAAGCCCCGTCCGCCGCGGAGCGGCAGGCGGGGATGGGGCCCGGCGCCGTTCCGTCACATGAACTTTGCCAGGGTCTCAAACAGCTTCTGCACATTGATGGGCTTTGCGATATGATCATCCATGCCGGAATCCAGGGCGTTCTGCCTGTCCTCCTCAAAGGCGTTGGCGGTCATGGCGATGATGGGCGTATGGATGTGCGCGGGCGCCGGAATGGCACGGATGGCGCGGGTGGCCTCATAGCCGTTCATGACGGGCATCTGCACGTCCATCAGCACGGCGGCGTAATAGGTGTAATCCTTCCTGTCCGCGACGGCCTGCATCTTCTGCAGGGCGATGCTGCCGTCGGAGGCGGTATCCACGATGAGCCCCTTCTCCTCCAGCAGGTCCACGGCGATCTCCAGGTTCAGGGGGTTGTCCTCCACCACCAGGATGCGTTTGCCGGTAAAGTTCTTTTCCACTTTCTCCAGCACGCTTCCGCGCTCCTGTGCCATCGCCGCCCGGATCTCCTCCGGCGTGGCGATGCGCTGATCCGTTTCATACACGACCGTGGTGCCCTTTCCGGGCTCGGACTGCACAGAGATGACGCCGCCCATGGCGTCGATCAGCCGCTTGACGATGGCCATGCCCAGGCCCGTGCCCTGGGCGCCGCTGCGGATGGCGGATTCATCCCGCTCGAAAAGGTCAAAGATGCGGGAAACGAATTCCGGGCTCATGCCGCAGCCGGTATCCTTCACCGTCACGCGGTATCTGCCGTATCCCGGCTTCGATGAGGGGAACTGCTCCACGGTGAACCAGATATCCCCGCCGGGGCTGGTATATTTGATGGCGTTGGAGATGAGGTTCGCCACGATCTGGTTGTTGCGGCTCTCATCGATCCACAGGTACTTATCCGTGGTCTTGTAGGCGGTGTGCAGGCGGATGTCCTTCCGGGCCGCCTCGGCGCCGAACACCTCCAGCAGGGTGTTGCTGCCCTTGTCGGTGTAGTGCAGATCCTCCTTCAGCTCCAGCCGGCCCGATTCGATCTTGGCCATATCCAGGATATCGTTGACGATCTTCAGCAGATACTCGCTGGATGTCTTCACCTTCTCCAGGCTCTCCCCCAGCACCTCCGGATCATCCATGTGGCGGATCGCCTTGTCGGTAAAGCCAGTGATGGCGTTCATGGGGGTGCGGATATCGTGGGACATGTTGAACAGGAAGGTGCTCTTGGCGCTGTTGGCGGCCTGGGCATCAGCCAGGGCCTGCTCCAGCTGCTTCTGCATATCGGCGATGAGCTTCAGTTCCCTGCTCTCCATCCTCGCCTTGTAGCGGGAAAGGGAGATGGACAGGATACGGGTGAACTCCTCAACGGTCGCCCGCTCCAGATCGGTGAAATGATGATAATCCACCACGAAATGGATGGCCATATAGCCGGTGATCTCTCCGTCGCAGAAGACCAGCCGGGTAAGGGAGGACTTGATGGGGCACTCGTGATACACGGGGATGCCCTGCCAGCCCAGCTGGCAGTTGTCCATCTCGGTGAACCCGCCGGCGTACATGGGATGATGGGCATCGAAATGCTGGCACTGCCGGCAGAACTCGATGGGCACATGCCAGGTATCCTCGATGGCGGGGGAATTGACCATGATGCGGGTCTCCTCCAGATCGCGGTAGATAACCTGATCGCAGCCTATCAGCACCCTGAGGCGCTCGGCGAAATTCTTCAGCAGCTCTATGGGGTCGTCATCGTGGTCCACCATGTAGTTCAGCACCTCGGCGCGCAGCTGCTCGTGCTGCAGACGGACCTCCGCCTGCCTGAGCCGCTCCACCTCCGCCTCATCGAAGCGGACGGTCTGAGTCATATCCTGATGGGTGCCCTCGATGCGGATGCCCTTCGTATAGCTCGGGTTGCGCACGCCGCCGCAGCGCACGATCATGGTGTGTCCGCCGGGATGATGCCAGGGATACTGCACCTCGGCGTGCTCGCCGGCGCTCATCTTCGCCACCGCGTCGGTGACGAGGCCGTAGGAGCCCCCGTCGATATGATCGTACCAGGCGTGATAGATCTCCTCGGGCGGGATCTGATGCTCCAGCCCCAGCAGGCCCAGCATGGTCTCATCGGCGTACATGCGGGGCGGCTGGCCCTCGTCCAGCTCGAACGCCCACATGCCGATATTCGATTTGCCCAGGATATCCGGCGAAACGGGAACGGCGCCCAGGAGCCGCGCCTGCTGCTCCTCCATCTGGGCGGTGATATCCAGACTGATGCCGTAGAACTCGCCGGTGCCGTCATCACGGCGGTGCACATTGCCGCCGGAGCGCACCCAGCGGTACTTTCCGCCGGTGCCCATCATGCGGAAGGTGATGTTATAGGGCGTCTGGCAGGTATGATCGTGAACGGTCGCCATGAAGGCGTCCCGTACGCGGTCGTGATCCTCCGGATGCACCAGCTTGATCCAGTCCATCCCGTTCAGATAGCCCGCGCCGATCCTGTCCCTGGAAATATCGGCGTAGCGCGCGGCGGTCACCTCATCCTCCGCGCTGATATCATAGGAGAAGCGGGCGGCGCCGATGGTGACGCCCAGCAGGTCGATGCGGCCCGCCTCGATCTTCGCCGTCTCCAGCGCCTGTCTCATCTGCTCCTGCTGCATTTCGCGCAGGGCTTCCTCCTCCTTTTTCGCGGTGGTATCGATAACGCCCACCACAACGAAGGCCTTCCCGCTTTCATCGATCATGCGCACCGCCTTGTTGTACTTCCAGCGGTACCTGCCCTCGGTGCGGATGAACCAGCGGTTCTCGGTCTCCTGCGTGATCCCCGTTTCAGCGATCCGCATCATGTTTTCACGGGTATAGAAGCGCATGAACTGCTCCCTGTCCTCCTCATGGATGATGGAAGCGCCGTCGATGCCTATATTTTTGTACAGATCGGCCCCGTGCATGGTCATGGAGGTGTTGCTGATCACATCCTCCGCCACACTCATCAGCCAGTCATAGGCACCGGTCACAGGATCCAGCACGATGATGGGATCGAACTGATCCGACAGGGAGAAGATCATGTTCATGGAGCGTTTCACATCGCTCAGCTGTTTTGCCTTCATTTCATCATCCGCGCCGAAAACGCCCACGATGATGCGCTTCTTCTCATTATCCTTGTAGGTGACGCGCATTTTCGCCCACACGGGACCGCCGGCGGTAATGAGCCGGTAATGCCAGTCAAAGCTGTTTTCCTTCGCCAGCCTGCCGCGGATATACGCCCGGTCCAGCACTCTGACAATGCCTTCCCGGTCATCGGGCCAGATCACCAGTTCGCTGTTTTTCAGCGTATCGGCGAAGAAATCGTTATTGTTGACCATGCTGTCGGCTTCCTCTTCACCGAGGATATGCCTGCGGGTATAGACCGTATACGCCCCCGTCTCCAGATCGGCGTCATAAACAGAGACAAAGTTATCCTCAAGGGTCAGGACGCGCAGGTTGTTTTCGGCAAGCTTGCGGAATTCCTCGTTCCTGTCCACCACCGCCTGAATATCGAAGACCACGCCGTCGCAATGCGCCGGCGAGCCATCCTCCCGGCGGATATATCCGGCGTAATCGTGGAACCAGCGATAGCCGGACGCCGTCATCCTGCGGTATTCGGTATCAAAATCCATCCCCTCCGGATGCTTCGCCGTGCACGCGACAAGCAGCGCGATCACCCGCTCCCGGTCCTCCGGATGGACACTGTCGATCCATGTACCGCTGCTGCCGGCGCACTCACAGGGTTCATACCCCAGCAGCTCCCGGTAGGAAGGGTCATAAACAACGCTCACGCAGACGCCGTTCTCATCATATTCCGCGTGCCATGTGCCGGGGTGAATCTGTTTCATATTTTCCATATCATCACCGTGACCTTTCCTGCGCGGGAGACGGGCAAGGGGCCGTTCCTCCGCGCATACCGTAAAAAGGGGATCTGATCTGTTACAGGAACCGGGCGAGGGTCTCCTTCAGCCTGCCGATGTCGATGGGCTTCGCGATGTGCTCATCCATGCCGGAATCGATGGCCTGCCTGCGGTCCTCCTCAAAGGCGTTGGCGGTCATGGCGATGATGGGGATGCCCGACACCCCGTTATCCAGCGCGCGGATGCGGCGGGGGGGCTCATAGCCGGCCATCAGGGGGCGCTGCACATCCATCAGGATCAGGTCGTAATCCCCCCGCCCCCCGGCGCTCATCTTCTCCACCCCCCCACGGCCGTCCTCCCCGGGATCGATTGTGGAGCCCCCCTCCCCCCGGATCTCGGTGGCGATCTCCCGGGTCAG
>PITV01000276.1 GCA_017577285.1 Clostridiales bacterium | reverse complement strand
GACCCGTTTCCTTGCTTATGTGATCAGCGGAACGCTGGCGGGCATCGCTGCGTTCGTGTATCTGTGGCACGTGGGAAAAGGAAAAGACTCGCTGCAGACCGGTATGGAAATGAAGGCGATCGCCTCCTCGATCATCGGCGGTACGATGCTGAGCGGCGGTGTGGGAAATGTGATCGGTTCCTTCTTCGGTGTTATGATCCTGGGTACGATCGATAAGATCGTTCAGTATTCCGGCCTTACGAATGACGCACCCTATATGCAGACGATATTTACCGGTTTCCTGCTGTGTTTCTTCATCCTTCTGCAGAGCGTGATCGTGATCATCCGCGGAAAGAAGAATTTCAATCTGAAGGATGTTTTGACCGGCGGACGGGGCGCATCGAAGAAAAGGAAAAAGCCGGAAGAAGAATAAGGATTTTGAACGGCAGAAAAGATCAGCCGGCTTGATAACCAGCTTGAAAAGAGCAGATCGGCAAACTTTCTTCATATCCCAAAAGGGCGGAGCCTGAACGGCTCCGCCTGTTGGTTTATTATGGAAAGTATGGATAGGTTTTCTTTTATTCAGTGATCCTTCTGCAAACAGAATAAACAAACAGGCCGGACGGGTCTTCACTCGTTTCGAATATATATCCGTCATGATCGTCTGTTCGCGTTTTCATCAGCTGATCTCTGTCTGTGATCCCGCATCCGAGCAGTTTCAGATAACTCTCTTTTCTTGTCCAGCACCGGGCAAATGCTTTTTCACGGAAGGGCGAGTCGAGGATCTCTTTTTGCTGCTCCGGATCGCAGACGGCCTGAATCAGCGCAGGATCGACCATTTTGATCCGCTCGATATCCGCTCCGACAGGGTGGGTGTCTATGACACACAGGGCTGCTCCTCGCGTGTGAGAAAGGCTGAAATGAATATCAGGATACCCGGCAAGAGCCGGCCTTCCACAGGAACTGAAAACAAATTCAGGAATGATATCCAGATCAAAGTGCTCTTTCAAACCGTTTTTCAGCAGGATATATGCTTTCAGACTGCTTTTTTTATCATCTCCAAAACGCAGACGGGAGACTTTCTCGAAACGCTGAGAACTGATCTGCTGAAGATCTGACTCGAAGTCGATATCGCTGTAGTGTTCGAGATCACTGAAAAGAAGGATCATTTTGTTTTCACCCCGGATATTATAGTTGCATGCCCTGCTGCGGTTTGTTGTGAGTTCTGATAATACGCTGTCATTATATCCGGATGTACGGAATTATTCAAGCGATGATGTTTGCTGAAACACATAAACGGCATTCTTTTCATTCACGGCAAATGGTGGAAAATTACAGGAAGAAGAACAGGTATATTGTTTGTTCTTCGACAAAATATTCTGAAGATCACGGAGACACTGCATGAAAAGATGGATCGCGATTCTGATGCTTGCAATGAGCACTTTTTCACTTTGTGCCTGCGAAGACAGGATCCTGATGATGTCTCGGCCTGTGTGGATATCATTCACTGCGCTCTCTGCGCGGTAGTGACCAGCGGCGATTATAAGCGGTATTATGAAGTGGGCGGTGTCAGGTATCATCATATAATATCGCCCGACACACTCTACCTGGCGCGTGGTATACGCAGCGTCACTGTGGTGACCGGTGATGCCATGAATGCGGATTTCCTGCCTACAGCCCTCTTCATCCTGAATGATGAGGACGGGAGCGGGCTGCTTGAGCGGGTGAGCGGGGCAGAGGCATACAGGATCACGGAAGCAGGCAGCATTATCGTGCCAATGGGAATGCAGACGATGCTGGCACAGTAGAAGTGGAATACTGTTGATAACAAATAGGTACATTAATTGAAAAAGAAAACCGCCTGACGGCCTGTACGGCTCGCAGACGGTTTTCTTTTATCCGGTGGAGACTGGATATTATTCGGGACTGTTACCATCCTCGATCGAATTGAACATATCGATCCTTCTTTGGTGACGCCCGCCTTCAAACGGAGTGTCAAGGAATACTTCCACCAGCATGGCGGCAGTTTCCGGAGCGATCACGCGTCCACCCATGGCCAGCATGTTGGCATCATTATGGGCACGGGTCATCTTGGCGCTGAAGTAATCTGAACAGCATGCGCAGCGAATGCCTTTTACTTTATTGGCAGCCATGGAGATGCCGATCCCGGTACCGCACATGATGATGCCGTATTTATATTCGCCGCTCTGTACCGCTTTCGCAGCACGGTAACCGTATACGGGATAATCGCGGCAGGTATCACCTTCATTGATGCCGAAGTAAGTGAATTCGATACCTCTTTCATTCAGCAAATTGAGGACGGCATCCTTCAACACAACACCGGCGGGATCACAGGCAACCGCGATCTTGAATTTCTTTTGTTCGCTCATAACAGGCCTCCGAATGACTTTCATTACAGAAAGAAATAACATATATATTATAGTGATCATAGCAGATAAAAGCAAGGTTTTGTTCCTGCTGTGTATGCATTGACTTAACACGAACAATGATCATTTATAAATATGTAAAATGGCTGTATACACGAACAATAATAAGTATATTAGAAATGAACGTTCACAATAATTAAAACGGGCAAAAAAAGACAAAAAAATATAAAAAAAGGTGTTGACAAGGGGAGGACAAAGTAGTATTATAGCAAAGCGCTCGCGAAAAACGGGCACGACAGGACTTTGAAAACGATACAGAAAGAGAAGAAGAACGACAGTTAATTCTGAGAATGAGTTTTAATTTGGGGCTGGGTGAAACCAG
>PITV01000275.1 GCA_017577285.1 Clostridiales bacterium | reverse complement strand
GTCCAGGCCCATGACCATGGCAACAGCGCCGTCTACCTTTTCGGTGGATTTTTCTTTATCGATTTTCAGGTTTCCCGCAGGGTCTGTACGCACAAACGCATTATCCATATTCCACCGAAGCACCGGATGCCCGCCGTGGCTGATCTTATGCTCCAGCACAAGACGCATTAGTTCTTTTGTGGGCGGGCTCATGTCACGGAAGCCCTGACCGAAGGGAATCATCGTAAAACCGTCATCCTCTAATGTCTGCACCATCATGCTCGCGTTCCATCGGTCGTAGGCAATCTCACGGATATCGTAACGTTCACCGAGCTCACAGATGAATTTTTCGATGAACCCGTAATGGACCACATTGCCCTCGGTCGTATTCAGAAAGCCGAGCTTTTCCCATTGGTCATACATGACATGATCACGCCGGACACGCAATTGCAGTGTTTCTTCCGGCAACCAGAAAAACGGAAGGACGGTATAAGGCTCATCCTCGTCTCGCGGCGGGAATACCAATACCAGGGTCGTTAAGTCGCTGGTGGAAGAAAGGTCCAGTCCGCCATAGCATACGCGCCCCTGTAATTCATAAGGGTCTACTGCGGTTCCGCACTCATCCCATTTGTCCATGGGCATCCAGCGTACCGACTGCTTTACCCACTGATTGAGCCTTAACTGACGGAACATATTTTCATCTGCGGGCGTTTCGAGTGCCTTATGATAGGCGTCACGCACCTTGTCGATGGTAATGGTATAGTCCAGGGACGGATTGCATTTATACCAGTTTTTCTCATCATGCCAATCAGCGTCATCCGGAAGGCCAAATATCACGGGATAAAAGCGCGGATCGGCTTTTCGGCCTTCCAAAATATCTGTGGCCTTTTGGTGCACCTCCCAGCAGATGCTGTTTCGGTCGGTACCTGCCGTGGTCAGGAAAAGCCATAACGGTTGTTTTCTTGCATCACCGGAACCCTGCGTCATTACATCGTAAAGGGCTCGGTTCGGCTGGGCATGAAGCTCATCAAAAATGCAGGCGGATACGTTCAAGCCGTGCTTGGTCGTTACCTCCGATGACAGCACCTGATAGATACTTCCCGTCGGTTCATACACCATTCTTTTTGTGGAAGGGATGATCTTGATCAGCTTACTCAGCATGGGACTCTGCCGCACCATATCGCAAGCCACATCAAAAACGATCGCTGCCTGTGTCCGGTCGGCCGCGCAGCTGTAAACCTCGGCTTTCCATTCCTTATCGTTCACCAGCATGTTCAGCGCGATGGCGGCACCCAGTTCACTCTTTCCGTTCTTTTTACCGATTTCGATATAGGCGGTATTGTACTGCCGCATGGTGGGGTCATCCTCGCGCACCGTTCCGAAAATATCGCTGATAATTTTCTTTTGCCAGGGTAAAAGAGTAAAAGGCTTTCCGTGAAATTCACCCTTGGTATGCTTCAAGCACTCAATGAAGCGGATCACATTATCTGCTTTTTTCTGATCATATGGCATTACTCCACGTCTCCTTTAGTATGGTCGCCATGGGATCTTCATCTCCGGCAGTACCGTCAGCGTTCAGGGCAATGCGGCTCCGGCTTGCGGGTGTCAATCCGAACTCGGAGCAGAAGGACTGCATGATTTTCAGATTTTGCATGGCAATAGATACCTGCGGAACCTGCTGTACATATCCGGACGGTGTTTTGAAAATGGATCCGTGCTGAGTGATAAACTCTTCCGCTTCCTTCCATCGAGCATAGGCCTGGCAGTATCCCTCAAAAGCCGTGATATCCGCGACAGTCAGTACACCCATTGCCTCAAGGGAAGGTGCCAGCCGTTTCCATTCCTTTTTTGCTTCCGGCAGCAGCCAGCTTGGGCACTTAATATCTCCCGGAGGCGGCATCGGTTCATTCTCATTCAGCGGACGCTTACCTGGATTACCTTCCAGCAGTTTTGTCGCAGTCGGCTTTGGTTTTCTTCCTCGCGTAGCCATAAGTTATCAGTCTCCTTGCGTATCAACAGTTTCATTTACCGTGTCATAGGACAGCTTTTCGCCGTTCCGGATCACATAGATTCCGGATGTATCCCCGGCCAGATCCGCATACCGCTGTACGATGACAGAAGCATATTTCGGGTCCAGTTCCATGGTGTAGCAAATACGGTCGGTTTCTTCACAGGCGATCAGGGTACTGCCGGAACCTCCGAACAGATCCATGACCACAGCATTCGGCGCGGAACTGTTTTGAATGGGATACGCCAGAAGCGGGATCGGCTTCATCGTGGGATGCTCGGCACTGTGCTTCGGTTTGTCATAGTTCCAGACGGTCGTCTGCTTCCGGTCGGCAAACCATTTATGCTTGCCGTTGGGCAGCCATCCGAACAGAACCGGCTCATGCTGCCATTGATACGGCGAGCGTCCCAGCACCAGAGAGTTTTTCACCCATATACATACACCGCTGATATGAAACCCGGCCTCTTTGAAGGCACGCCGGAAGTTCAGACCTTCTGTGTCCGCATGGAAGATGTATGCCGAAGCACCTTCAGCCAGGTGCGGCAGCCAGTTCCGGAAAGCGGACAGCAGAAATTCATAGAACTTCGTGTCCTCCATACTGTCGTTCTGTATGGATTTTCCGTCGGCAGACTCATACGCGACATTATAGGGCGGGTCAGTCAGCACAAGGTTTGCCTTCACATCGCCCATGAGCGTGTTAAGGTCATCCTCACTGGCGGCATCACCGCAGAGCATCCGATGTCTTCCCAGCGTCCAGAGGTCTCCGCTCTGCACGAACGGGGTGATGG
>PITV01000274.1 GCA_017577285.1 Clostridiales bacterium | reverse complement strand
GTCATAGCCTTCGGCGCTCTCCAGCTCCAGCGTCTTGGCGGAGGAGTATTTGCCGCCGCCCAGACTGGCTGTGGGCGTCTTGGGAAGCAGTTCCGTGCGCTGGGTGTTGAAGGCGATCCTGCCGGTCTTTTCATAGGCTTTCTGCAGGAATTCGGCGGCCGCGGCCTTGCGGCCCTGCTTGATCAGCAGATCCACCACCTTCTCATAGGCATAGGTGTTGGTGGGGTTCAGGTCGCACATGATGTAGAAGATCGATTCCGCTTCTTTGTTCCTTCCGCCCGCTTCATAGGCCAGCGCCAGTTCCTTGAGGTAGTCATACAGCCCCTCTATTTTCTGATCCTGGTTATAGGCCTGTTCATAAGTCTCGATGGCCTTTTCCACATAGCCCTCATCCATCAGTTCCCTGCCGTAGATCCACAGCGCTTCGGCGCTGGCGTTCCGGCCCATCCTCGCCATGATCACCTGGCCTGTCAGCGTGGTCTGTATCAGGATCCAGGCTGTGATCAGAAGGACGACCATCAGGATCACCAGGATCAGCAGGATCCGGGCCCAGTTCAGCGTCAGTCCGCTGGTGCGGTGGAGCTTCGGGGGATTTTTGTCGTTCTCCTGCTTTTTGTGAACGGGACGGTAGCGCATGCGCCGCTGCTCTGATATGGTCATATCCGCCGCGTCATCGGACGGCCTGGACATGGGGAAGGCGGCTCCCGTGCGGGGAGCGCCGGAGGAGCCGGGCGCGCGGCCCTGCCGCACGGAGGCGAGGGAGGACTGCTTGCCGTCACGGGAGAGGATGGCACCGCAATGCTCGCACATGGAAGGGTTGTGTCCGGACAGAAGCTGCCCGCACTTGGGACATACCATGCGATCACTCTCCTTTCATGTCATTTGAAAACATTTTGCAGTATGTCTGCCGCCTGTCGGGCAGGCGGCTCGGACGGATGCCCGGTCCCGTCACTCCATTCCCCGCAGGGCGTCGTAATCGGGATCATTGGCATCGAATTCACGCTCGGGACAGTCGCCCCCCAGCATTTCGATGGCGGAGCGAAGCTCGATATAGTCCAGATAGCCGGTCTCTTCACTGGCGGCCAGCGCCTTCAGCCTGTCCAGCGCCTTTTCATTGCCCAGCTTGCCCAGATAATCCGCCAGAACGGCGCATCTTTCGGGATGGGCGTTCAGCAGATCCATCAGGATGCCGAATACGGTCTCATCAGGATCCTCATAGTGGCACAGCAGGCTGCAGAAGCTTTCTTTTCCGCCGGGGGTCGCATCCGCGAGCGCGGCGCGCATCTTCTCCACGGGGATCTCGCCCAGACTGTCCAGGCTCTCCAGCGCGTTCTCCGCCAGCTCATCCTCTCCGTCACCGGTGTTTCTGACCCAGCCGATGTACATATCCACGGGCAGTTCGCTTCCCAGCTCCCGCAGCATGGTGATGGCGCTCATCTTTGCCTCGATGCCGGCAGTTTCCTTGCACAGCAGATCAAACAGAGGCTGCTCGCTGTCCCTGCCCAGATCCGTGATGCGGTTCATCAGCATATCGGGCACGGCGATGCGCTGCTTGATATAGTCCTCCATGTGACGCACCAGCATGCGCGCGTTGTCAAACTGCTCGAAATAGGCGCCGGGGCACTTGTTTCCGAGCCAGTCCAAAGGGGTCTCCAGCCAGCCCTCGTAGATCTCGGGCATGCGCTCTTCCACCTCGTCATAATTTTTGTACTCGCCCTTGTGCTCCTTCAGCCATACTGTCATATAGCGCTGGAATTCCTTGTCAAAATCGATGCACTTCATGCTGTCTGCCTTTCTCTTCGTGTTTGAGTGTTCAGCTACGGCCTCCGGTCACTGAACGGACGGAAGTCTATTTTTCATCCCTTTATTCTCCGTCCCGCGGAGCGTCCTCTTCGCCGGATATTTTCAGATCGTTATGCGCGTACTGCAGCAGGAATGTCCTGACGGCCTGCTGTTCCTTCGTGAACAGACGGCCGGGCTTTGGCCCTTCCGCTTCCGGATCCAGCTGACGGATCCGCTCTTTTGTGCTGCGGATATCCTCTGTGAATCCCATGGCGGTGTTCAGACGCAGCTGCATCAGCAGGCAGTCCACACTGTCCGGGAACTGGCGTATCCATTCCTGACAGAAATCGGACGCGAAGCTGTACATATGCATTTCCAGACAGATTTCGCAGTAGAGCCTCGCCTGGCCCATATGTCCGCACAGGGGAAGGGCCCGGGCCAGCAGACTCAGCGCGTCCGCCGCGTTATGGCAGCGCAGATGCGCCAGCGCGGACAGGGCAAGCGCCCAGAAATCCTCCGTGCAGGTTTCAGCCGCCCCGCTCAGGAGAGGGAGCGCGCCTTCGGGATCGCCCTTCAGCAGGAGGACGGCGCCGGCACAGATATCCGTTTCGGGAGCGGGAGACATTTTCCGGATCCACCGGTCCGCCCGGCCCGCGTCCCCGGCGCATAGCGCCTCATAGGCGAGATCCTGCCGGATATGGCCGCGGTTCAGACACTGTCCGGCGGCCGGATAGAACTGATGCTCGTAGTTCAGCTGCAGGGCATCGGCGTTCTCCGCCCATTCACCGTCCGGCGCGATATCCAGATAATGATCCAGTGCCGCCCGGGCGCTTCCCCAGCGCCCCATGGCCAGCGCGTTGCAGGCGGCTACATAGAAACCCGTATCCGGCATGCTTTTTTTCTGAAAGAGCCGGCACAGTTCCCGGTCGGAGGAGGAAAAACTCTGGGATATGCTGTACTGCTTGGCCAGCTCGACCGCGCTCAGGTCATCCCC
>PITV01000273.1 GCA_017577285.1 Clostridiales bacterium | reverse complement strand
CCCCCCCACGCGGCGCTCAGGGGGGGGGGGGTGTCCGACAAAAGGGTTCGGCCCCGGGGCCAGACCCCCCCCCCCTTAAAAGCCGCCCGGGACGGCGGGGACCGCCGTAGCGCCCAGGCTGTGCCCCAGCACAAAAACGCGCTCCGGATCAACGGCCTCCTGTTCCGCCAGCAGCCGCACGGCCGCGGCGGCGTCATCCGCCGTTTCATCCATCAGGGTGACGCCGTGATCCGCGGCGCACTGGACGGGATACACCCAGGTGCGCTTGTCATAGCGGTACACGGCGATACCCCGCTCCGCCAGGCCCTGCGCCAGATCCCGGAAGGGCTTCAGCGCGCCGATGGATTCATCCCGGTCGCTGGGGCCGGAGCCGTGCACCAGGATGACTGCCGGGAAGGGACCCTCCCCCGCCGGCAGGGTGAGCGTGCCGGGCAGCGCGCCGTTCAGCGCGGGAACGGGCAGCGGCAGGTCGATCTCCTCAAATGCGGCGGTCTCCGCGGGCCCGCCCGTGTAATCGCCTGTCAGCACCTGGGCGACGGCATCGCCGTCCATGACGATCCAGATATCCAGCGGCATGGCGGTGAACACGCAGGGTACATAAAAGATGCGGTACCCCTGCAGCGTGCCTTCATAGGCGGCATCCGTGCGGACGAGAGGGCCGAGGGCCGTCAACTGCAGCGCGATACCCTGCCAGCCGCCGTATACGGCGAGGGTCTGTTCCAGCACGGGCGTCAGCACAAAGGCGCCGTCCAGCGAGGCGGGATCCTCCCCGAACAGGGCGCGCACAAAGGCGGACGCCTCTTCAGGGGATGTAACACGCTGTTTTTCCTCCGCGCCGGCAGGCGCCGCCGCGGCAAAAACGGTGAGCAGAAGGACGGTGAACAGAAGGGTCAGGAGCCTTTTCGTTTTCATATGCGGCATCTCCCGGAAATCATGATTTGAACAAACCGGCACAGCATCTCAAAACGCTGTGCCGGCAGAGGATCACAGGATCACCCCCTCCGCATCAGCGGCGGGTGAGCGCGGAAAAATCAACAGTGGAAAGGAAAGTGATGATGAAGCTGCTGATCTCGGGAGCGGCGTTCACCACTTTGACCAGCAGGGAGGGCAGGGTCTGATTCTGCAGCACGGAAATGATCGCCTGCTCCTGCGCCTCATCCACACCGTACCTCAGCAGGTCCTCCGCCTTCAGCACGGTGTATCCGGAAGCATCGGGAAGGACGGCCCCGGCACAGGGAGCAAGATGCGCATGACCGGAGATCACGGGAGTGGTGAGATCCAGGAAATAATAGCTGCTATCCGCGTCCAGACCGGTATCGCTGAAGGAAAGCGCCGCCTCCTGCTTCATGGAAGCGCTCTTTCCCCGCTCGCTGAGCGTCATGACCGATTCTTCGCGGATCTCCTCGGCGGTATAGGAGAGCTTGCAGGTATACTGCACGGAGGTATCGTCCTCAACATAGCTGGCATCCAGATACATGGCATCATCCGTCGTAACGAAGGTGATGACCAGAACGAAATAATCCTCATCCTGAACCGTTATATAGGCGCTGGAATCGGTAATGCACAGGCTGACCGTGCCGAACTCCTCGCCCATCTTGATGTAGGTCTCATTCCTGTCATTGGTGCAGATCACAAGGGGAACGAAGGTGTCCTCACCGGGGATCCGCATGGGTTCGAATTCGATATCGGCGCCGGCGGCCTTCGCCATATCCGCCATTCCCATTTCCTCCAGATCCTTTACCGCCAGCTCCATCAGACTGTTGATCAGCTTCGTGGTATCAATATTGCTGAGCATGATCGTGGTCCTGTCCGTGTACAGCCTGCCGTCGATAAACCAGGCGCCCTTCTCCTCTGTCTTCTGCAGACCGTCGATATATTCCTGAACGGCCGCCGCGTAGGGAGCGGGGTCGAAGGCGGATGTATCGGGAACGAGGGCACCGATCCCGGCAAGGGTGCTTCCGGAAACGGAAAGGGCGTAACCGGGGAGCAGGTCGCTGAAGAGCACGATGTCATCCCCGACGCTGACGCTCAGATCGAGGATCTCGGCGTCATGCAGCAGCAGCTCGGCCTTTCCACCTTCTTCACCGGCAAAGCCGTGAAGGGAGGTGGCGCCGATGAGCGCCAGCACGGGATCCAGAACAGCCAGCGTCATCTCATCGGGCGCCTGCCCCTGAGAGGTCATATAACTGACCAGCTGATTCCTGTTCACCTGAACATTGCAGGTGAATTCAATACCGTTCTCCGCCAGGGCGGAAACGCTGAGCAGCATGCACAGCGCGAGCAGCACGCAGATGATCTTTTTCATGTTTTTTCTCTCCTTTTTCTATCGTCAGGATCATGCGGATCCGTATCAGGTTACTGTATACATTATAACAGGAAACGCGGGATTGTCAAGAAAGGGCGGATGCCGCAAAGGCGCCTTCAGAACGCGAAAAAGGCCGTCCCCCGCGCGGAGAGACGGCCTTTTCGCGCAAATGTAAAAATCATTTGTCCATAACGGGAGCGTAGCGCACCCGGAAGGAGGGCAGGGCGGGCAGGACGGTATACACATTCATGCTGCCGTCCGGGGTATCGCACCCGGGGTTCGTTCCATCCGCGGGCGGCGCGAATAGGCGCACCCTGTATTCCTTTTTTCCCGCCGGATGCTTCCAGAAATAAGGCATCAGATCCACCGTATCGGTGCCGGGGGCCTTGTAGAACCACTCGCCCTCCAGCTCGATCATCAGGTTCAGCGCGGTCAGCTCTCCCGGGAACAGGAGCTCGCAGAAGACGGGCTGCCCTTCGGTCTGCAGGG
>PITV01000272.1 GCA_017577285.1 Clostridiales bacterium | reverse complement strand
TGTATCATGTGCCTTTTTTTTTTTTTTTTTTTTTCAAAGAAGAAGCCGGAATCCGAGTTCTAGTCCGGTCTCGGGGGCTGGGAGATGTGTAAAAGAGACGGGGGGGGGGGAGACGCATGGATTTTTCCACAGCAAGATACAGCCTCCGCATCAGAACAGAACGTTCAGCGCACTCATCCCCTTCAAGGATCACAGTGAATTCATCCCCGCCGATACGGTAGACAGCGCTGCGGGAGAAGATCTTGCACAGGATGTCACAGCAGTTCCTGATGCAGAGGTCACCGCTGTTGTGCCCGTTATCATTGTTTTCCTGCTTCAGGTCATTGATATCGCATACCAGGACGGCAAATTCTTCCTGCGTATCCTTCTTGATGGCGTAATCCAGTTCGCCCACTTTCAAAGTGTATGCCGTAATGTTCTGGCATCCGGTAAGGGGATCCGTGTTGATAAGATCGATAGTGCTCTTCAGCTGACGCCCCATGGAATCAAACTTGCGCTTCATGCAGGAGATCATCTTTTGGGAAAGATCGGAGATGTTGAGCGGCTTTTTCACGAAGCTGTCGGCGCCTGCATCCATGCATCTGGCCAGCATGCTTTCTGAATCATCCGCGGAACAGGCGATAACGGTCGTATTCACTTCGGGGTAGGATTCACGCAGTTTGCGGATAAACTCCACTCCGTCCATGCCGGGCATGATAACATCGGTAAGGATCATGTCGAAGGGATGGGTCGATCCGATGATCCTGAGGGCATCCGGCCCGCTTTCCGCCTCTGTGACGGAAGCGCCTTCCAGTTCCAGAAGTTCGCGGCAGATATCGCGCGATAATTCATCATCATCCACCAGCAGGATCCTCATCTTATCAAGGATCTTGCCGACATCATATTCATCACCGATGGTGCTGTAGCCGGAAATATCGCTCAGACATACGAAGAACACATCTCCCAGATCCAGAGAGTGGACCAGGTGACCGTAGTCATCAATGGTGCGCACCTCGCCGTCCTTGCGGGTGATGCGGTAGATGACATGATCCATATCGTGAAGGCTGGACGCGATCTGGCTGTAAATGGTCTTCTGCGTCCTGTCATAATCATCCGGATGCACGATGCCGCGGAATGTGCTGCCGATGTATTCGCTGAATTCTTCACGGGACTCACAGCCGAACATGCGCACCAGCACATCGTTGAACAGGATCAGTTCTCCATCCCCCTGATCGCGGTACGCGAAGAAGCCGTTCGGCAGATGCTCGGCGATACTGGAAATGAGGGAGAGCTTGTCTGAGATAAAGATCCGGTCTCTGATATGCTCAGGCATCCTGAACTGCAGATCCACTGTTTTTGTATCTCTCCGGTCATCAGGTTCCACGGGGTTTATCGCGTAAGCCTCAAACGCGGCGCGGCATGCCTTGAAGCAGGCCATCATGCGGGCGGAGAATTTACCGCATTCGCCAGCGACGATCATATTATACGCTTCCTCCGGGGTGAAGGCGCGTTTATAGCAGCGTTCATTGGTCAGCGCGTCATAGATATCCGCAATGGATACGATCTGCGCCGCGATGGGGATATCATCACCCTTCAGGCCGCAGGGATATCCGCCGCCGTCCCACTTTTCATGATGGTACAGGCTGATATCACGGGCTGTATTGATATAATCACTGTCCCAGATCGATGACATCTTTTCGATGATCTCGGCGCCGCGGGCAGAGTGGGTCATCATGATGTCGCGCTCTTCGGGCGTCAGTTTTCCGGGCTTCAGAAGCACGCTGTCCGGTATGGCGATCTTTCCGATATCATGGAGAGCAGAAGCCTGTGTGATGTTTTCCACACGGTCCTTCGTAAGTCCGTATTCGGGGCAGGTGTTCATGATCTGCTCCGCCAGGATGCGGGTAAAGCCCTTAACGCGGCGGATATGCGTTCCGCTCTCCGCACTGCGGCTTTCCACCAGACCGGCCATGATCTCCAGCACGCTGTCGCTGATGTTGCTGAGCACAGCATTGGCCTTTTTCAGGCTCGCGGTCCTTTCCTCAACGATGGCTGTGATCTCATCGTTTCGCTGCAGCTCCCGCCGCATCTCATCATCGATGTTATGTAGACCTGATATAGCGGCGCGCATCTCTCCGTTGCTGTCATAAACGGGCGTGTATTTCAGCTGATAGTACTGTTCATCTTTTCCGTTATACGCACGGAAATTCACAAAATAGATGCCGGAACGTCTCAGCGCTTCCATAATGACTTCACGCTGTACTTTCAGGTTGAAAATGGCACGGTCTTCTTTGATAACGAAATGCTCCATCAGCAGGGTCATTCGTTCTCTGTAGTTCATTTCTCCGGTCCATCCCGGAATGATCGCCGCCAGTTTTTCACTGATCCGGTAGGTGATGGGCCTGTCAAGCTCCGGCCCCTCGCCCAGACGGATATAGCTGATGCTGTCATAGTCCTGACTGAAGTTTTCGATAACGGCCAGATACTCCAGACGTTTTTCATCGTTCTCCAGTTTTTCCCTGAGCAGATAGTCATCATTGATGTTCAGAAGCGTAATGACGCAGCAGTCGGACATTTCCTTTGACCTGGTGATACGGATACGGAAATATTCCGTTTTGCCGTCCCGCATCACGCGGAAATTGTAGGAGCACGACTTGCCCATGGCGGCGTATCTGTCGACCCTCTCAGAGGAAGTATATTTTATGAAATCATCGTAATCTTCCGGGAAAACGATGATGCGGAAGAATTCGTACAGCTTTTTGATGCCGGAAAGGCCGGACGGCAGAGCATCGATCACCGAGGTGAACTCATCTGTAC
>PITV01000271.1 GCA_017577285.1 Clostridiales bacterium | reverse complement strand
ATATAGGAAAGCTCCCGCAGCTCCCGGTAGGTGATGTAGTTGATGACCTCCGGATTTTCCACAATGCGGGGGTCGGTAAAAAGCATACCGGACACATCCGTCCAGTTTTCATATACATCCGCATCCACAGCCCGGGCAACGAGGGCACCGCTCACATCGCTTCCCCCGCGGGAGAAGGTGCGCACTCTGCCGTCCGTATCAGCACCGTAAAAGCCGGGAATAACTGCATAGCTGGTTTTTGCCAGGCGGCTTGCGATGGCGTTATTGGTCTCATCCTCCAGCAGCGTTCCGTCCGTCGCGAAACGGATGACCGCGGCAGCATCCACAAACTCGAATCCAAGGTAAGCAGCCAGGATC
Source organism: Clostridiales bacterium (assembly GCA_017577285.1). Taxonomy (GTDB): domain Bacteria; phylum Bacillota; class Clostridia; order Christensenellales; family Aristaeellaceae; genus ZC3RG03. The sequence continues at coordinate 2,446 of PITV01000271.1, read as the reverse complement.
TTTCCGTTCAGGTATTCGCCGCGGCTGGCCACATATTCCTTTGAATCACCGTTCCGGATATTCCGGCAGATAATGTCAAAATCCTTGCTGAGGTCGATATCCACCTGCAGTTCATCAATGATCTCAGTATATCTTTCCCTGATTCTTTCAAACAAATGAATGAATTCTTTTCCCTCTGCGTGAGCGTTATAGCAGGCATACAGAAGGTCGGTCACCTTGTCATCCCCGGATCCCCTTTTCCCGGGGGCACTGGGCACAACATAATGCCTGTCGCTATCAGATAATATGATATCCTTTACTTTTCTGAATTGCTTGCTGTCCGCCAGCGAGCTTCCGCCGAATTTTGCAACAATCATAAGAAAAATTCCTCCTTTTCCAACTTATTATTGTAAGCGATTTTATCAGGACTGTCAAATAAAAAACTTAAGTTTTGTCTTTGCAAGCAAAAATATCACAGGTCAGCATGCGGAAGGTATATATCAAAACGTAAAACAAAGATTCCGGTCATATATGCGGCAGCAAAAAACAGCCGGTCCGTATCACGGATCGACTGTTTTTCAGCGGCATGCCGCCGGATAATCACACCTTTCAGGGCTTAGCCATTTTCAGACTTTTTCTTTTTCCTGCTCTTATCAAGTGTCATGGATGTCTCTTTTGACAGATACATCGCCAGCAGACCGATCAGAACGATAACATCAGCGCCCAGGATCAGCCACTTAAACAAAGTTTTGTAAATGAATGTGCAGATGGCTGTTGCTGTATCGCCCCCAATGATCATAGCAGCAATATATCCGACAACGGTTGCCCCACCGATAAACAGCGCGGCAAGAATGCCATAGCCGTATATTTTCTTAAGTACCCTGGCAGTCTTCTCAATAATCTTAGACATTTTATTCACCTCATATTCCTATAACAGGGAACCAGCCGATCAGGATCACAATCTGCATAAGCAATTGAACCGCCACCCACCAAATATCATTCTTCACCGTTTTTTCGAAGTCGGATTCGGCAAGTCCCATTCCGGCATACATACACAGGGCAAACGGCGGTGTTATATTTCCCATAGCCCCGCATATACAAGGCAGCATCGCAGCTGCAAGCAGCGGATTGATGCCTGACGCAGCCATTACTGTAATAAATACAGGACCGAACATAACTGTCAGAGAGGAGCCGGGGATCACCATACTGAGGAAACACGTCAGCAGAGAGATCACAACGGCCATCCCATACTTGCTGAGATTCAAACCAGTAATGAAATCCTCCAGTTCATCAGCAACACCGATGCCGGCAAACAGAGAACCGATGATATAACCAAATATGCAGGTGGCAACAGTGGGGACCAGTCCCTTTATGCCTTTGCTGAATGTTTCAGCCATATTGCTGATTTTCCCAGCGTTTTTATTTTTGGAAATCAAAAGCGCATACAGTGAGGCAATGCCTGCTGTAAACAAAAGAATAGAGCCGGAAAAGTATTTCGCGCCTGTTTTTCCGAGTCTCTCTGTAAAGAATGAGGCATTGAAGGCAGAATCAAGAACAAACGGAAGCAGGATGATAACAGGCAGAAGAAGTCCCTTCCAGCCGTCCCTGAGTACAGACTTAAGACTGGGAATATCTTCTTTTGCCATAGGTTTCACATGATACTTCTTGCAGAAAAGAAATACCATGATCACCCTTTGTACGATAAAATACAGAGATAACACCCACATGATCATCCAGAATTTGCCTGTTGTCAAGTCAGAATCCGGATATACCGCCATAAATGCTCCCAAGGCTCCGACAATATTTGCAGAAGGAGGAATCATATTTCCGAAACAGCTGGATGTGCTCTGTATATTCGCCGCAAGCTCAGCCGGATATCCCGATCTCTTCATCGCAGGGATCGTGATAGTTCCTACTGCCATCACATTGCCCGGACCGGAACCGGAAAAGGCACCCATGAAGGCACTGGCAACAACTGCACAATATCCTGCCCCGCCGGTGATCCTTCCCAACAGGGAAAGAATAACCGATATACAGCTGTCCAGTATCCCGGTCGTTTTCAGCAACTGCGACATTGCAACAAAAACGATCATTGAAAACAGCAATGTCGAATTCATTCCGTCCACGATATATCCCCAGGCATTTCCCCATGTATTTGTTACAGCAATCAATACGATAAGGCTCAGCAGGACTCCTTCATAAATCGGCCGTTTCAACAGAATAAACCATATACAGATAACTGCCAGCATGATCAGCAGATATACCAGTGATATCGGCATTGCGTTCAACCTCTTTCTGTCGCTTGTTTTGGTTATCTTTTCGATAACGTTTTGATTATAATATACAAATTTTAAAAATGCAACCCTCATTTATCTGAGAATTGCATTGAAAATGTATTTATTCACCAACAGGCAAAAAAGAAATCATTTTCCGTCTTTAAGAATGTTCAGAAATTTCCGGGCTGCAT
>PITV01000270.1 GCA_017577285.1 Clostridiales bacterium | reverse complement strand
CCCATTTCACAGCCGCCGACATCGATCAGGACAGCCGCCCCAGTCTGGTGGTGCTGCACAATGACGAATCCGGCCAGCCCGTGGTAGAGCTCTACGGCTGGCAAAGCGATATCCTGACCCTTTCTTACCGGGGTATGATCAGTTCCTCCATGCGGGAGGTCAGCCGCGGCGCTCTGCTGTCCGGCTACTGCTGCAGCGGCACGCCTGCCCTGTTTATCACCGGCATCTCCGAAGACAACATGGCCATGACCGATATTCTGGTCTGGGATGATGCTCTGGGCCTGCGGAGCTTTTTACCCGATGAAAAAACCGGCACCACCGCCGTCATCTATCCCTATGGCGGCCAGCTGCCCCAGGATGTAAACGGCGACGGCGTCATTGAATTTCCCCGGTTCCTCGGTGTCGGCTCCAACAGCGCCGTGGCCTGGATGCAATATGATGCCCAGGGCAATACGGTGGAGGTGGAGGAGACCTTCCACTGCCAGGATGACGGCTGGTATATGAGCCTGCCCAACACATGGTGGGGCCGTGTCAGCGGCGACTATTTCGTGGATAATCGGGAAACCCAGGTCAGCATCAAGCTGGACGATGTGCCCGTTTTGTCTTTGTTCTCCATCGGCGGTGACGGACGGGAAAACCGCGCCCTTATGGGCAACCGTTTTGTGGTAAAGCGCCTGACGGATATGATTTTCTCCGCAGAGCTGTACGATGCAGGCAGTGATGCCGGCATGGACGAAGACCTGCTGCGCCACAGCTTCTACCTCACCGAGGAAAGCTGGGCCACACAGGGTCAGTGAAAGGAGCGGCTATGAAAAAAGTTTTGGTACTGGAAGACGAGTCCAGCATCCGCAGCTTTATCGTGGTGAACCTGCGCCGGGCCGGCTATGACGTGGTGGAGGCGGAGACGGGCGAACAGGCATTGGAAAAGCTTGCCGCCAACCGGGATGTAAAACTGGCACTTCTGGACGTGATGCTCCCCGGCATCGACGGCTTTGAGGTCTGCCGCCGCATTCGGGCTTCCGGCAGTCAGATCGGCATCATCATGCTCACTGCCCGTTCTCAGGAAACCGACAAGGTCACAGGCCTTATGACCGGTGCCGACGACTATGTGACAAAGCCCTTTTCTCCGGCAGAGCTCATCGCCCGTGCCGAAGCGCTGATGCGTCGAAGCGGCGGGCAGGATGACCAGCCCAACCCCGATGAACTGCGCGCAGGTCCCTTCTGCCTGAACACCCGCAACCACACCCTGGAAAAGGACGGCCGGAGCATCAGCCTGACCCAGGTGGAATTCTCCATCATGCGCCATTTCATGTCTCATCCGGAGACCGCCATGACCCGGGAGGATGTGCTGCGGGAGGTCTGGGGTGAGGATTACTACGGCGATGTGAAGATCGTGGATGTGAACATCCGCCGGCTCCGCATGAAGATCGAAGATGACGCCACCGAGCCGAGATATATCACCACCGTTCGCGGCGTGGGATATAAGTGGGAAAAGTAAGAAGAATTATTCAGTGAAAAGAAAAAGCTTCGCAGAATTTGCTGCTCGCAAGCGGCAAACCCGTTAGATCATCATTTGTCGCGGCGTGTACGTGACAAATGATACTTCTCGCGGAGCGACGTGTCGAAATTGTCGGCTTTGCCGACAATGAGGCGCCAAAGCGCAGCGCAATCTTTTTTGTTAAGGAGGTGAGTTCCCGTGGAAGAAAAAAGAGATATCACCGGTAAGAAACGCCGCGGCTTAAAGCACCGCTGGATCATGAGCAGCATTGTGCCTGTGGTGATCGTGCTGACCCTTATCGCAGGGCTCATCTCTGCGGGACTTGCCACCAACTATTACAGCAGCGCCCGGGCATATCTGCGCAATAAGGCCGAGACCGGCGCCGACTACTTCAACACCTATGTCATGACCGGCTATGCCAACTATATCCGCAGCGCCATGACCTACGCCGAGGATTACGGGGATGCTGACCACATGGAGCTGCAGTTCCTCAATACCAGGGGTATGGTGGAGATCTCCACCCGCGGTGTCATGAGCGGCACTGCGCCCAATACCCGCGACATCAAGCAGGCCCTTTCCACCGGTGATACCGGCATCTATGTAGGCAAGAGCAGCACCGGCGAGCGGATCATGGCCGTGAGCACCCTGTTGAAATATAACGGCCGTGTGGTGGGCATCATGCGCTGTGTGGCCGGTATCCACGCTCTGGATCAGCGGGTCCTGCTGACCATCGCCATCACCGTGGCCGTCTGGATGGGCATTCTGATCCTGATCATCCTCTCCAGCACCCTGTTTATCAACAGTGTGGTGGCTCCCGTGGCCGAGGTGAGCGAGGCCGCCAAGGAGATCTCCGGCGGCAGTTACGGCGTGCAGATCACCAATCGCTATTCCGACGAGATGGGTGAGCTGGTGGACAATATCAATGACATGTCGGTAAAGATCGGCGAAAATGAAAAGATGCGTACGGAATTCGTCTCCTCCGTCAGTCACGAGCTGCGCACACCGCTGACCGCTATCAACGGTTGGGGTGAAACGCTCCTTTCTACCGGCGGCGATGATCCTGAGACCTTGCATCGCGGACTGAATATCATCGTCAAGGAGTCCGCCCGACTGACCCAGATGGTGGAGGAGCTGCTGGACTTCTCCCGGATGTCCGACGGCCGCTTTACGCTACAATTGGAGCCTACCGATCTGCAGGCAGAATTTGAAGATGCCATTTTCACCTATCAGGATCTGTTCCGCAAGGACGGCATCACCCTGGAATACGAACCCGAGGATCTGGAGAGCTTCATCATGTCCGCCGCTCCCCGCCGCCTCAAGC
>PITV01000269.1 GCA_017577285.1 Clostridiales bacterium | reverse complement strand
GTACAGCCTGCAGGATATCCTCAGTCTGAATCATGTCATGACGTTCATATGCCGCGTGGATCGCCGCTTCATTGACATACATCTCCAGTTCGGCACAGGACTCATAACCGATCATGTGTATAACATCCTCCATATCCAGATCCGGATCCAGCGGTTTATCCTTCAGATAATATCTGATCACATTCCCGGAGTCGTGTTCGGAAGGTCTGCTGATATGCAGCATTCTGTCGAAGCGTCCGGGGCGGCGGAGAGAACCCGGCAGTTTGCGGATGTCATTCACTGTCGCGATCACCAGAACATCCCTGTCCCTCACCTGATCGATGCACGCCTGCACGGTCACATACTCTTCCGCGTCACAGTGGCGTTCATCCTCATTGGCAAACTTATCCATATCATCAAGGAATACGATGGACGGCGTACTGCGCTCCGCCTCGTCAAAGGTCTGCGAGATCTGCTCCACAAACCGGTCACCTCCGGACATACGGCGCAGAATGAACGCAGGCAGACCGCATTCTTCAATAAAACAGTTGACCAGCAGCGTTTTTCCGAGGCCGGGATTGCCGGAAAGAAGGATCCCGCGGGGCATTTTGGCACCCAGTTTCTCATAGGCGGGGTAATTGCGGATCATATCGCACACCTGCATCAGTTCCGTCTTGACACCTTCATAACCGATCACTTTGTCAAAAGCACTCATCGTTTTCATTCCTTTCTTTCATCTGTCAATTGCGGTCTCCCGCTTCCTGCAGATAATAAATACCATATCTCATGCGTCAAAATGAGAACATGTCATCTGCTGTCCTGTGACTGACAGGAAAAAGGGAGGCACTTACAGTGAAAGAAATGCATGCAGCAAAGAGGGATCCGTTCATTGCAAATGTAATATTACACCGAGATACCGGTTCAATGCCCGGATGACGCTGCATGAATAGAAAACATGATTCGTGATCAAAAAAGAGCCGCACTCTGCAAACTGCAGACAGTACGGCTCTCATAATGTGTTCTTACTGCGAATAAATGATTTTCAGCGCGATCATGATCCCGCTGCTCTGACAAGCTCCTGCCAAACCTTGACCATGGCATAGGTATCCAATTCGCAGTACTTCAGCAGATCATGTCTTGCCTTCTCCCGCTCATCCGGTTCCATATACTGTATCTGCGGATAGATCGACATAGCTTCCCCTCCGTTATGCACGCCCTCCAGACTGTGATAATCCAGGGCCGGATCATCGGGGAAAAGGGCGGGCAGTACGCTCTTGATAGAGAACGATCCGCCCATAGCCTTATTATAGTAACATCCTGACTGGAAGGGGACCGCGATATCCCTCATATTTTCCTTGATATTCAGCAGATGCTCTGCAAGATCGGGAAACGCATCCGCCAGTTCTCCGATCCGCCCGCATTCAAAATTCTTGTTGTAAGCAACGGTACACACATTCAAAGGGATATCCGCGCAAAGTTGCTCCGCAAGAGCACGACGCGGATCTTTTCCCGATTCACCGAGAAACTCTGTGTGTTTCAGTTCGCCGCCCTCTGTTTCTGTGTAGTGAAGAGAGTACTGGAACGGGATCTGCGTATAGGGGCGCGTTCCGGCATACTTCGGAACAGGCGGCTGTTCCGTTTCAAAATCCAGAAAATACAGGGGATAAGACAGGGTGTTTAAAAAATTACGGATACCGGCTTTATCAATATATGCTTCCCGGTCAAAAAGATGATGCTCGATCTGGCGCAACTGTTTTTCATTCAGTTTTACCGGGCTTGAAAGCAGATCCTCATACCCGGTCAACCCTCTGTAATAGTACTTGATCGCCGTGCTGAACCGTATGTTGTACAGATCGAACACAGACGGTGAGGGCAGATGAGCCGTACAGTGTTTCCAGAAGCCGCAATGATAAGGCTTGTGGCAGTGAACCGACAGTTCCATATCCGGCTCTTCACTTGACGCCAGCATCTTTTCCGCAATGGCGAGGTTTTCGGCAATATTCTTCTCCTCCACCGCAACCTCTTCCGCCACATTCCTGATCGTAAAGAGTTTATGTATATCCAGCGTTCCGTCAAACACATAATCCTTATTGAGACAGACCAGATATGTACCATTCACACGGATCCCGCAGTTTTCAAGCACATACTTCTGATAGGAGATATCGGCAATATAGACCGGCTTTACATCATCATCATCTTCGCTCTTTGAGGAGCTCTTCACCTCATAGACCGCCCAGCCATCCTCTTCTTTCTTCAGGATATCCACCGCGCAATACAGGCCGCTGTATTCAAAGGATGCCTCGCAAATGACCGTTGTGCCTTTCCTCATCTCATCCCGGGTGAGTTCCATCATTTTCCTGAGGTCAAGCTTGTCTCCGTCATAAGCCGTCACCTCCACATAGTCCCCGAAAAGGCCCATGGCCAGGTCTCCGACTTCGTTGCCGGCTGCCATCCTGCTCTGTATATCGCTTCCCAGCAACAGCTCCTCCGGCCTGTATTTGCGAAACCATGCGATCTTCGGACACTGCCCCAGGCCGCAATATCTGGAGTTAGAAAGATACATCCCGCAATTACCTCCAATTAGAAACGATCCGCAGGCAGATGATCACCGACACCTGACAATACCGCGGATCTATTTCGGTCAGTCCTCCCCTTTTGCGCGCTCCTTCAGGGCCGCCAGCACCTGATTTTGCGCCGGAAGACGGTTCTGGCGGCGGTAGCGCCTGCCGTATTCATCCGCCAGCGTTGCGGCATCCTCCCGTGACAGGAACGCGGTCAGGAGCAGAATATGCCGTTCTTCCGCCACCAGCATCAGCCGTCCGGACACCGGATAATCATAACGTTCCGATTCAGAGTACAGT
>PITV01000268.1 GCA_017577285.1 Clostridiales bacterium | reverse complement strand
TTGCGTCGGTAGCCTTCATGGGTAGACTTGTTGGTGGCATAGCCCTTATCCTGCGCGAAAGCGGGTTGGCCGTATTCATCGATATAGGTGAATGTCGCGACCTTTCCGTTCGAACCGTATGTCTTTTTGGAAAACAGATTGCCGGAGACTTCCGCCTGTGCCGCGCATGCCGCCAGCAGCAGGAGCAGGGCGAAGACCAGAAGAAGGGAATAACGGATTGCCTTTTTTCTCATAACAGACCTCTTCAAATATCGATATATGATGTGTTCATTGAAAGATAAAATACATAAACAAAAACCCATTATCATTATAACATGGAAGCGATGTAAAATAAACGGAAATAATGTAAATATTTCTTTTCAAAGCGCTGCTTTTATGATACAATAAACATGTATAAGGGGGGATTTTGGCATGCTGAGTATGACCGGTTTCGGAAGGTGCTCGAAGGAGCGGGACGGAAGGACTGTGACAGTTGAGATCAAGGCCGTGAACCACCGCTTTCTGGATGTTTCTGTCAAAATGCCCCGTTCCATCATCTTTGCCGAGGACGCGGTGAAAAAGAGCATTTCCGCTCATCTGAAACGCGGTCATGTGGAGGCGACTGTCAGTTATGACAATACGCGTCAGGACGCGAAGGATGTCGTGATCGACAAAGCGCTGGCAGCAAAGTATACAGAGGCTGTGCGGCAGGTGGCGGCGGAGAATGATCTGGAAGACCGTATCGATGCTTCCTTTATCTGCTCCCTTCCGGATGTGCTTACTGTAAGCGCCGCCTGTGAGGATATCGGCGCGGTGACAGAACTGATCAGAGAGTGCTGCGATGAGGCCTGTGAAGCACTGATCGAAATGCGCAAGTCTGAGGGTGAGAACCTGAAACAGGATCTACTCTATCACCTGACGCTGCTTGAAAAAATGCGCGATGATATCGCGGCGCTGGCGCCTGAGGTGCCTGTCCTGTACCGAGAAAGGCTGAACGCCCGACTGCAGGATGCGGCTGTACAGTGCGATCCGCAGCGGCTGGCACAGGAAGTTGCCCTGATGGCTGACAAGTGTGCCATCGATGAGGAGCTTTCAAGGCTGCTTTCCCACTTTTCACAGATGCATGCCTTGCTGGATGAAGAAGGGGAAACGGGAAAGAAACTGGATTTCCTTACGCAGGAACTGAACCGCGAATGCAATACGATCGGTTCCAAGGCCAATGATGCCCGGATCACATCCTGTGTGGTCAGTGCGAAAAATGAAGTTGAAAAAATACGCGAGCAGGTCCAGAATGTGGAATAAGGCGGTAATAACTGTATGAAATTGATCAATATCGGTTTCGGAAACATGGTGGCCGGAGAGAGGATCATTTCTGTTGTCGCGCCGGACAGCGCCCCCGTGAAGAGGCTGATCCAGGAGGCGAGAGACCGCTCTCAGCTGATCGATGCCAGCGCGGGAAGAAAGACCAGAGCGGTTGTCATCGTGGATAACGGATCGGTTATACTGTCTGCTCTGCAGCCCGAGACCATCGCGAGCAGAGTAGGAAATGAATGAGGTGAGAAATATGCCGGATCAAAAACTGGGAATGCTGATCGTTCTGTCGGGACCTTCCGGAGTTGGCAAGGGAACCCTTTGCAATATGCTGATCGAGAATGATGAGAGCATCACATTTTCCACCAGCGTGACAACACGCGCGCCCCGTGATTATGAAGTGGAAGGCGTACATTACTTTTTCATCACAGATGAAAGATATGATGAACTGCTGAAAGAGGATGCTTTTGTGGAGCATGCCACCGTGCACGGGCACCGCTACGGCACACTGAAAAGCCAGATCAGCAAGGCGATCGATTCCGGCATGAATGTGATCCTGGATATCGATCCGCAGGGAGCACGGACTGTTATGAAGAACTGCCCGGATTGCGTGTCCATTTTCATTCTGCCCCCCAGTTATGAAACGCTCCGGAGCCGCCTGCATACCCGTAGCACCGATGATGACGCGGAGATCGAGAAGAGACTTAACAATGCCCGCGGCGAGATCGAGCAGATGGGGCTGTATGACTACGCGGTCATCAATGATGATCTGCAGACTGCATTTGAGCAGCTTACAAGCATCCTGAATGCTGAAAAACAGCGTACGATCAGGTTCAAGCCTGATATACAATAAATCCAACGCACTGTACGATTTTGAAAGGAGATTTACCATGCCTGTAAACAAGCCTGCTATCGGGGAACTGTCTCAGAAGGTCGATTCCCGTTATACTCTGGTCGTAGAATCCGCAAAGCGCGCCCGTGAACTGGTTTCCGGCGCTCAGCCCCTGATCGATCCCAAGGATCGCAAACCCGTATCTGTTGCCGTGGAAGAGATCAACCGCGGACTTCTGACCTATCACCGCAATCTTGAGGACGAAGAAGAAAACTGATGGATAATGTATTGAGCGGAAAGCATATCGTGCTGGGGATCACCGGCGGTATCGCGGCTTACAAAAGCTGCGAGCTGGTGTCGCGTCTGAAAAAGGCCGGGGCGTGCGTGAAGGTCATCATGACGCAGCACGCCTGTGAATTCGTTGACCCTCAGACCTTTGAGACGCTGTCGGGGAACCCTGTATGTACAGATATGTTCAAACGCGAACAGCCCTGGGAAGTGGAGCATATTTCTCTGGCTGCAGAAGCGGATCTGTTCGTCATCGCTCCCGCAACTGCCAATATCATCGGGAAAATGGCGAACGGCATAGCGGATGATATGCTGTCCACTACCGTTATGGCTACCAGAGCGCCCGTGCTGCTGGCTCCTGCTATGAATACCAACATGTGGGAAAATCCTGCTGTACAGGGCAACATGGATCTGCTCATGAAGCGCGGCATGCTTGTTATCGGCCCTGAAGGGGGACGGCTGACCTGCGGCACATCCGGAACCGGACGCATGAG
>PITV01000267.1 GCA_017577285.1 Clostridiales bacterium | reverse complement strand
GCATATTTGTGAGCTTCAACAGCCGTCTTGGTGCGGAACGGTTCTCGGCTGAAATACACGAAGCGCATCCGGCTGTATGATAGCACCATGCAGAAGAAGTACACGCGGATATTGCGGTCGTACATGTCCTTCATTTTGAACTGTCCGAAATCCACCTGTGCCTCAAAGCTGTTGAACTGCTCATCTCTATCTGTTGAGACACGTCCGTAACCTGCAACCCGCCGCTTTGCGGTGGAATCCATTTTCATTTTTGTTGATGGATTAATTGTGGCAGGGATGATCTTAACATTCCGCGTTTTCGGATCTTTACACATTCTTGTATACCTATCAGCATTAAAGATGAATTTTCATCATGTAGCTATCATCAAATATTGTATCTTTATCTAAATGGTGTTCTTCCGCAAGCATTTTGCTGACATTTTTATAATCTTCGAATGTAATAATTTCCTTTTCAAACAATTCCTTTACCATACTCATTGAAGCCCTATAAGCAATTACTTTGTTCAGGTATTCATTTGTTTCATGATTCTCTTCGCTCATAGATGAGGGTTCCTTTCAGATGTTTTGCTTAAGCTAAAAAAGCCTGGGCAGCATGATTTTATCATGACTCCCGGTCTTTGAGGACAGATCAAAGGATGTGATTATTCCAGATCACTCCATTGTTTTCCGAAAACTAACTGATAAGGATCCAGATGCAGTGCCTTACATAGCGCAAGTCCGTGCTTCATTGACATATTCCGAACGGAACGCTTGCCATATTCAATTCGTTGATATTCCCCCCATGACATATCCGCCATCTCGGCCACATCCATCTGTGTGTATCCCAGCATAATCCGCGCCTGCCGTATCACAGCAGCTACAGTCAAATCCGCCTCGTCCATGCCGCGCTCCTTTCCGAGTTTGTGTTATATAGCCATAGAGGCGGCGAGAAGTCAAGATAAACATGGCGGCAAGTGTGCATATGACGGCAACAAAAAAACGGCCAGCACGAAGCTGACCGTAAACTGTTATACCTTTGAGTAATCCCCGGATATCCATCCGACCTTCGCACCTGTCAGAACGGCATGCCAGCCGTTTTCTGCGGTCGCGATCCATTTCAGTTTGGTTCCGTTTGCTACCTGCGTAATGCGGCTGAAGGTCGTACCATTGCCTTCACGGATATTGACGCTGCCATTGGAGGAAACGACCGTCACGTATTTCTGGGGCGGTGTTTCTGTGGCACCTTCCGGTTCTTTTTCAGCAGGCTGTACGTCAGGCTGTTGTCCGCTTTCCTGATCAGATACTGCGGCCATCAGCGCAGCATGAGTATTGTCTCCATATTTTCCGTCCACCTTGACACCGGCTTTCTTCTGGAAGGCTTTCAGCCCGGTCTCCGTATTTTTGCCGAATTTTCCGTCAGCACCGGTGCTGCCCACATCATAGCCCAACTGAATAAGCAATTTCTGCATTTCTGCGACATCCGTACCGGAAGATCCGTTCTGCAGCAATCGGCTCCCCAGCGTGATCTCTGCCACTGTGGCCACAGTCGTAAGGTCCGCATCGCCGTAGTCAATGAACGGCAACGCGTACCAGTGTGTCCAGGGACGGTTTGCCACGACTGTTTTGACGCAGCCGTAATTGAAACCCTGCCATTCCACAGCATAGCCGTTGCCGACATAGTAACCGGCATGTCCATCCTTATAGAGGGCCAGACCGGGAACTTCCGGCAGCGTATCGATCGTACCCCAGGAACAGCCTTTACTCTTGGCATAGGTAAACATTCCGTTCGCGCCCTTGTCCGGACATCCGTTCGAGCCGTACTTACTGCTGACCTTATTATCGGTTCCGATAGCGGAAAGCATGGATTCACCGCCGCCGGACCAGGCATAACCTTTGGCGCCGCCGATACAGTCGCATACCACTTCCTTATTGGCAATATCCTTCTGATACCGGCTTTTCCGAGCGGCAGTATAGTGCGACGGATACTGGTTTGTCTTGCTGGATAGCAGGCTGCTGGTCGCCTTATAACCGCAGGTTCCATACCAATAAGGATGGCCTACCATCCGAAGACAGTAGGCCACAAAATGTTCGCTTGTAAAAGGCGTATTAACCCTCTCCGCCATGATCGTTTTCCTCCGATTCAGTATCGGCAGGATTGCTCTTGCCGTCGCGGTTGTGAAGCTGTGCCAGGATATCCTTCAGCTTTTCGGGTACCGGCAATCCGAGATGGGACGCATTTTCCAGAATAGATACGCCCTCGTTGCTCAGGTAGAACGCAATGATCGCGGTACGCAGTGTACTGCCTGAACCTACCACATTTACATCCAGAAGGGTTGCAATACCTACCAGCATCAGGATAAGCACCTTTTTGAAAATCCCTTTGAAACCGACGGCGCTGGACAGTTTCTTATCCACAATGGCACACATAATGCCGGTGATGTAGTCCAGCACCATGAATACAATGAGTGCAATCAGCATACCGTCCATACCTCCAAGAAAATAGCCGAGCCATCCGCCAACAGCGGTGATGGCGATCTGGATCTTGCTCCAGATGATGTCGATGGTGAAATCTCTCATGATTTTTCCTCCTTTATCTTTTGCTCATTTTTGAGCGAAAGTTTATGTTCCAATGGCGATCCAGTTTACGGTTCGTGTGCCAGAGCCGGACGAGCCTGCCATACATACCTGAAATCCGGTCGTTGATTCACTCTGGGTCTTCAATACGGCGATACCGGATGTCGTTGCGTTGTTTCCGTATGAAACAACCACCACAGGCTTCGCGCTGAATGCTGTGCCAAAGGTGACTGTTGACCAGGAAACGCCGGTCAAAGAAACGGTGCCGTACTGTACCTTAAACGGCAGCCTTGCCGCGGGTACCGTGCCGGATGTGATATTCGCGCCTGAGTGATTATGGCTGTCGGCGGCATCGCCAAGATTCGCCACCGCTATGCCCAGAT
>PITV01000026.1 GCA_017577285.1 Clostridiales bacterium | reverse complement strand
GCAGGATACGGTGCAGCCCGCTTTCGTGCGCACGATGCTGTCGAACTGCTTGTATTTTTTCACCAGTTCCTCGGCCTGATCGAGGTATTTTTCCTCGGTGGGGGAGCAGGTGATGAAGATGAGGTCCGTGCGGATGTCATCGCGGCCGTCCAGACGCTCTTTGACATAGTCTTCCAGACACTTGCTGTAGCTGCCGCGGTATTTTTCCGCCAGGCCCATCCTGCCGCTCTTCACCTTGATGCAGGGCTTGATCTTCAGGATGTTGGCGCCCAGGAGCGCCAGCGTGGAGCAGCGTCCGCCCTTTTTCATAAAGTCCAGCCTCTCCATGATGAAGGAGGCTTCCACCTTGTCGCGCACAGTTTCCAGTTCCTTCACGATGGCTTCCGCGTCCAGACCGGCCTTTGCCAGCCGCACGGCTTCCATCACCACCAGGCCCTCGCCGGTGGAAAGGTTTTTGCTGTCCACCACGTACACGTTGTCATAGTCTTCCGCGGCGTTGCAGGCGTTCTGATAGCAGGAGGAGAAATCGCTGCCCAGCGTGATCTCGATAACGGCATCATATTTGGGGGAGAGTTCGGCGAACAGATCGCCGTAATCGCCCATGTTCACTGCGCTGGTGGAGCACAGGTTTCCGCCATCCAGCACATGCTGCACCACTTCGGGCGCCTGAATGTCGATGCCGTCACGGAAGGTCTCGCCTTCCTTGATCACATACAGGGGGGATACGGTGATATTATTGCTTTCGATCTGCTCACGGCTCAGGTCGCAGGTGGAATCGGTGCATATCTTGATGTTCATGGCGCGGGTCATCCTTTCAGTCATTGTATTCGGGAACGGTCTTTGTTATTCAAGGAACAGCAGGTCGAATTTGGGAACGGATACGGTCTTGTCGCCGTTGGCCACCACGATATCGCCGGTCTTGGTGCCGTAGAATCTGATCTGCTGGCCCACAGATACGCTCAGCGGCACCTCGCTGTTGAGATAGACCACATTCTTGTAGCTGCTTCCGCTCTTCGAGAGGGCGATGGTGTACAGATAGCTGCCGTCGCCCTGCCGGCATTCCAGCAGGTAGCCGCTGTAGACGAAGAGCTGTCCGTTGTAGCTTTCGGCATTGGCGGTCAGTCTGCTGTACTCGGGATGGATGGCGCTGCTCTTGAGCTGGCGCAGACGCTCCTCGGCGGTCAGGGACCGGGTGCCGGTGTACTCGAAGGTGCGCTCGTTGAAGCCCTTCTTGCTCATCACCAGACGGAAGGTGTAATCGCCCTCCGCGGAGGTATCCACGGTGAAGGAGAAATTCTTGTTGGTGGTGCTCTTCACATATTCAACGGGGCCGGTCACGATCAGCTGCACCTGCACGCCGCCCTCGCTGGTTCCCTTGATGACGGTCTTGCCCTCCAGGATGTCCCCGGGCACCCTGCTCATGGTGGCGATGATCCGGTGGGGATCATAGGATACGGAGTAGGTGCGTGTGGCGTCCATGCTGCCTTCCCGCTGGACCGTGACGGTCACCACATAGTTGCCGCGGGAGGGAAGCTTGATCTTGACGGAGAAATTGCCGCTGCCGTTGGCCTCGGCGGTATAACTGCCGGCCTGAGTGCCGGAGGTGCTGATGACAGATACGGTCGCCTTTGCCTTCGCCAGGGTCTTTCCCTTGAGGGTGAAGGTGTCGCTGTGGGTCTCGGCGGGCGGCTCGGAGGAGATCACCAGCTTGATGGGCAGCTCGGGCACGGGCAGGATGCGGATGAAGTCAAAGGTCTTCATGATGGTTTCAAGGGCCTTCACATCGGCATCGGTCACCTTGCGGCCCGGGGTCTGCATATCCAGGGTGATGGTGTATCCGTTGCGGATGGTGCGGCGCTGGGCGCCCTGCCACACCTGCACGCCGTCCCTTGTGAGGGTGTAGCGGGTCTGCAGGAAGCGCATCACATTGCCGCCGTAGTTTTTCCACTGGGCGCTGGAGTAATTGTAGCCCAGCAGGCCGTAGGCGGTGCCGTCGGTGTGGGAGGTGCGGAAATCCTTGCGCATGTCATCGTTCTGCTCGTTCAGGTCGAAGTAGTTCTTCGCGTTGGCGTCCTGCACGGCGGTCAGGATGAACCTGCGCCCGTTTTTGGTATCGAAAGCCATCAGGTACAGGCCTTCCTCCTCGAAATCGGCGGTCACATAGTCCATATCATAGCCCTGGGAGATCAGATAATCGGCGTTCTGGGCGTAGTTCTCCTTCGTGATCACCTTGCTGTAGACGCCGCTGGGCAGGGAAAGGGAGGCGCCGAAATCGTTGAAGGTAAAGGTTTCCGCCGAGGCGCAGGGGATGAGCCCGATGATCAGGCACAGGATCGCGGCCGCGGTGATGATCCCGGTTCTTTTCATGTTGAACGGTCCTTTCTGAAAGGCGTAAAGCGTTATGCTGCGGTCAGCCGGCACGGTGTGCACAAAACTTTCCTTTTATATCATATCACAACTCCCCCGCCTTTTCAACCCGCGCTCCGGGACCGGGACGGGCGCCGGGGAACGCGGAAGAGGACGCGGATAAAAAACAGCGCATAAAAAGCCCGCGGCTGTTTCTGCCGCGGGGCGGGGTCTGCGGGGAACGGGGAAAACGGCGGATCCGGGCGGCCGGCGGCCGCGGGCTCCATTTCATCCGCTTTACCGTGCCTTCCGCATCCGGGTCAGTCTCCGTTCTTCCTCTTGACGGCGCGCACCAGCGTGATGATGTCAAAGATCAGGAACACGACGATGATGACGGCAAAGGCGGCGCCGGAGATCTCATACTTGTTGAAGAAGATGAAGTATCCTTCGTTGGAATACACATACAGGCCGTAAATGGCGAAGCAGATGGTGAAGAGGAAGCTGATGATGCTGGAGGTGTAGTTGGATTTGGCGGCCTGTTCCTCCGCCTCCGCCTTTGCGGCTTCCTGCACCCGCCGGGCGGTCTCCTCCTTCTTCTTCTCCTCCGCCAGGAGCAGCTTCTCCTCGTAGGTCAGCGGCTCCTCCTTGTTTCTGATCCGCTCGATCTCGGCGGCCTTCGCGTCATGCTCTTCGCCGAGCTGCTTCGCCTTATCCTCCGCGGCGGGCAGCAGGGCTGTGGCGGCGCGGCAGCAGCGGTTGATCTGCCGCATCCTTGCCAGCGGATAGATGATGTTGGCAACGGGCAGCGCCATCAGGATCTGGGTGCCCTTTGACACATCCTCCTCGCAGAACACCTTCTGGATCAGCTGCAGGGCGCTGATGAAGGACATCATCCATCCGGTCACCAGCACGGCGATGGGGCCGATCACGCTCCAGTAGTCAAAATCATAGGATGGGGTGTTATTGATCTTGTAGATGAAATAGGGGATGGACGCGGCGGCCACCGCGTATCCCAGCAGGATGAACAGCCAGTACAGGCCGGACGCGTTCTTTCCCTTCTCCCTGCCGCAGTCATCGCAGGCGTAGAGGGGAAACTCATCCTTGACATACAGGCCGGTCGTGCCGGATTTGATCTTGACGCCGCCGTTCTTCGGGAAGAAGATCGCCTTTGTGCATTCCTTCTCCGCGCCGCAGATATCGCACACGCGGGTCTCTCTGGGTCTTCCTGCCATTGCCGCACTTCCTTTCTCATAGCTCTCCGGGCCGGTCGTTTCTGCTCAGTTTCATTGTGGCGCAGGGATATTCGTGTTCTGTGTTTCTATATATCATTCTGTTCCGGCCTGCTGTTTTCCTGCACTGACGGAATGTTTTATTCCTGTATGTTCCTTTGCCTGCCTGACGGAGTATGCTATAATGAGTGCCGCGGGCATCAGGGAGAGGCGGCAGGCCGCGCGGCCCGCCGGCCCGGAACGATCCTGCCCGCGGAAAAGAAAGGAAACCGTGAAATGAAAATGAAGATAAGAATGATCGCCGCTCTGCTGCTGTGCCTGGCGCTGCTCCTGCCCGCCGGCTTCTGCCTGGGGGAGGAACAGCCCTATGTTTCTGATTTCTCCGCCGGCTGTGACGGCTGGGAAGCCCGGGGCAAAAAGGTGCGGATCGAACCGGACGGCGGCGTGCTGAAGATCACCGGCCGTATGGGCGTCCGTCAGGGCGCCGGCAGGGAACTGCGTCTGGAGCCGGGCCGTCAGTACTGGCTCTGCGCCGAGATCCTGCACAATGACAGCGGCAGCATCAAGTTCATCCTGTGTCAGCTGGATTCGCCGGAATCGGGCAGACTGGTGAAAAAACTGGGCACCACCGCTGTGAGCGGCGGCAGCCGCACCCGGGTGTACGCGCCTGTGACGGCGGATGAGACGGGCATCCTTTACCTGTCCATTGAAACGGATTCCAAGCCGCTGGTGGATTGGACCCTGTGCAGCTTCAAGGTGC
Organism: Clostridiales bacterium; assembly: GCA_017577285.1. Taxonomy (GTDB): domain Bacteria; phylum Bacillota; class Clostridia; order Christensenellales; family Aristaeellaceae; genus ZC3RG03. The sequence goes on along the minus strand of PITV01000026.1, from coordinate 15,322 downwards.
TGACGGAGGATCCCTACAAGCTGAGCGCCGTTACCTGGGAGGGCGAGCTGCCCGTCCTCAGGGACGTCTGTGCCCCCTATTTCGATATCGGCACCTGCTTCAGCGGGTATGACGCCACAAATGCCGCCCGCAGGCAGCTGGTGGCCGCCCAGTACAGCATCATCACCCCCGAAAATGAACTGAAGCCCGATGCCGTGCTGGATGTGAACGCCTCCCGCGTGCTGGCGAAGACGGATGACACCGCCGTCGCGGTGCATTTCAGCAACGCCTTGCCCATCCTCAATTTTGCCCGGGATAACGGGCTGAAGGTGCACGGTCATGTGCTGGTATGGCACAGCCAGACCCCCGAGGCCTTCTTCCATGAGGGCTATGATCCGGCGAAGCCCTATGTCACCCGCGAGGTGATGCTGGCGAGACTGGATAACTATATCCGCCTGGTGTTCGAATACATGGATGCCAGCTATCCCGGCCTCATCGTTTCCTGGGATGTGGTGAACGAGGCGGTGGGGGACGGCAGCGACCGCCTGCGCGTCAGCAACTGGACGAGGGTCGTGGGCGATGATTTCGTTCTGCGGGCCTTTGAGATCGCCGATAAATACGCGCCGGATGACGTGCTGCTGTGCTACAACGATTATTCCACCCCCTACGAACCCAAACTCACCGGCATCTGCAATCTGCTGGAAGCCCTCGCGGCGGAGGGGCATATCGACGGCTACGGGTTCCAGACCCATTACAGCGTGGGGGATCCTTCTCTGGTGGCGGTGAAGAACGCCTTTGACCGCGTCAGCGCGCTGGGCCTGAAGCTGCGCGTCAGCGAGATGGATATCAAGGTGTCCGCCGATACCGATATCAACCGTCAGGCGCAGGCGGATTTCTACCGCGATCTGTTCCTGCTGTATCTCTCCTATGATATGGAGGCGGTGCAGGTGTGGGGCGTGTGCGACGGCACCAGCTGGATCAGCGCGAATTTCCCCCTGCCCTTCGACGCCAAGCTGAATCCCAAGCCCGCCTTCTTCGCTATCGTGAACGCGGTGAAGGAAGCGCAGTGACCGCGGAGCATCAGACCGCATAAAATTTCCATATTAAAGCCGATACGCAAAAGCGCCCTTCCGGAAAGCCGGAGGGGCGCTTTGTCATATTTACTCACCTTGAAAGTTCATTGATTGAAGATATCTTTTCAGCAGAAACGCGCAGAAATAAGGAAATGTGTATATGCAGTTCTCAAATCCGATATTCACATCGGCCAGCTTGATCCCGAAACGTATATCAGGGTAATGTTCTGATCTTATCAGCGTTGAGAGAGATTTTGATCTGCCGTTGGTGGCCTTGACTTCAACCGGGATCAACGCCTTGGCGGTGCGGATGAAGAAATCCTCTTCCAGTGTGGAATCATCCTTTTTGTAGTAATACAGGCTGTATCCCTGTTTGGTGAGAGCCTCTCCCGTCATGTTTTCATAGATCGCCCCCTTATAGGTACCGAGGTTTCTGTTTACTCGCAGGTCCTGCTGGGCTTCTTCATCCAGCAGGGAGATCAGAAGACCGGTATCGGCATAGTACAGTTTGAATCTGCTCTGATCTTCATTTCCTTTCAACGGAAGCTCCGGAAAATTCAAACAGCAGCAGGAGGTGACGATGCCCGAATCCTTCAGCCATTCGATGCATCCCTCATAATCCTTGCTTCTGGCGCCCTTTTTGACAGCACTGAACTGAAATTTTTTGTTTTCTTTTGCAAGCTGGGCCGGAATGCTCCTGTAGACTGCCAGTATGCGGGCCTGATCCAGCCCGTCAGCGTATTTGCGTACATCCTCTTCATAGTCAAGAGATATCTGCCTTTGAATGCTGAGCGAACCGCTGAATGTCCCGCTTTCTATGTATCTTCTTATGACTGCCGGCATTCCGCCCAGCACACAGTAATCAAGAAACAGGTTTTTCAGCTTGACCCTGATCCCGTCCGGAAGCGGTTCTGTGCGGAGCATATGGTCCAGCAGCATTTCCGGTACATCTCCGGAGTAGCCGGCAGCCCAAAGAAACTCCTCAAAATCCATGGAGGTCATGGTATAGTCTGTTTTGTACCCGACGCTGTTGCTGTGTATTTTTCTATAGTGGACGCCCAGCATGGAACCGCTGCAGATCACATCAAATCTGCCGTCTGTTTTGAAAAATTTCAATGCCGTGGCGATATCCGGAAACTCCTGCATTTCATCAAAGATGATGACCGTGTTTTCCGGAAGAAACTCTAACGAAGGGTCCAGCAGTGAGATATGCTTTATTATAGAATTTGCACTGTATCCTTCTTCAGTGATGCTTTTCAGGCCGGGCATGTCGACAAAATTCAGATAAATGACACTTTTATAGCGGCTTTCCGCGAAATGTCTGATCGTTTCTGTCTTTCCGACCTGCCGTGCTCCTTTGATGATCAGAGGGAGACGGTCCGGATCCGCTTTCCAGCTTTCAAGAAACGCGTCTGCTTTTCTTTTCAGATACATAGTGATCCCTCCTTGCTCCGCAACCATTATAGCACATGTACAATACAGACACAACAAAAACATGAGCGAATATGTATTGGAAATTACAAAAATATGAGCGAATAAGGCACACGGAATTGCACTTTTATGAGCGAATGCACGGACGGGATTGTATTTCCGGGGCTGACGGGCTGTGTTTATTTCTGTACAAGCATTATGAAGAGCGCCCTTCCGGAATGCCGGAGGGGCGCTCTTTATGCAGGGCCGCGGCGGGAAATGACAGCCGCGCGGGCGCCGTTTCCGCAGGGAGAGGGAGCAGATAAAAAAGCTCCCGCGCTCTTTCTGAACGCGGGAACGGGTGTTATGTGCTTTACTCCGCTTCGGCATGCGGCCCGGAGACCAGCGCGGAGGCGGTGAAATCCTCATTTCCGTCGCTGTCCCCGGCATCGATCACCAGCGTCTGTCCGGGCAGTACGGTGCCGCGGATCAGTTCGCGGGCGGCCAGCGTCTCGATCTTTCCCTGAATGACGCGCTTCATGGGGCGGGCGCCGTATACGGGGTCATAGCCCAGTTCCAGCAGCCGGTCTGTGGCGGCATCGGTGAGGAACAGGGAGATCTGCTTGTCGGCAAGGCGCTTCTGCAGCTTCTTCAGCAGCAGGCCGGCAATGTCCTTCACCTGATCCTTCGTCAGCGGCGTAAAGAATACGGTGTCATCCACGCGGTTCAGGAACTCGGGACGGAACTGTTTTCTCAGCAGAGCCCGCACCTGCTTCTTCGCCTTTTCGGAAAGATTGCCCTCGCCGTCGATGCCGTCCAGGATCTCGGAGGAGCCCAGATTGCTGGTCATGATCAGGATGGTGTTCTTGAAATCCACCGTGCGGCCCTGACTGTCGGTCACGCGGCCGTCATCCAGGATCTGCAGCAGGATGTTGAACACATCGGGATGTGCCTTTTCCATTTCATCGAACAGAACCACGCTGTAGGGCTTGCGGCGCACGGCCTCGGTCAGCTGGCCGCCTTCCTCGTAGCCCACATATCCCGGAGGCGCTCCGATGAGGCGGGATACAGAGAACTTCTCCATGTACTCCGTCATATCGATGCGGATCAGGCTCTTTTCATCGTCAAACAGGTTCTGCGCCAGAGCCTTCGCCAGTTCTGTCTTGCCCACGCCGGTGGGGCCCAGGAACAGGAAGCTGCCGATGGGGCGGTTCTCATCCGCCACGCCGGCCCGGGAGCGCAGGATGGCTTCGCTGACGCTGGTGACGGCCTCATCCTGCCCGATGACCCGCTGATGCAGTTCATCGGGGAGACGCAGCAGCTTGTCGCGCTCGCTCTCCACCAGCTTGTTCAGGGGGATGCCCGTGCGTCTGGACACGATGCGGCTGATCTCTTCCTCGGTCACCTTGTCTCTGAGCAGCGCGGTATCCGACTTGACCTTCTCCGCCTCTTCCAGCTCCGCCTGCAGTTTGGGCAGCTTGCCGTACTGCAGCTCGGCGGCCTTGTTCAGATCGTATTCACGCTTGGCCTTCTCGATATCGGCGTTCACCTGCTCGATCTCCTCGCGCAGGCGCTGCACCTTGCCGATGCTGTCCTTCTCGTTCTCCCAGGCGGCCTTCATTTCCTTGTACTGTTCGCGCATTTCGGAAAGTTCTTTGCGGATGACCGCCAGCCGCTCGATGGAGGGGGAATCGGTCTCATCCACGAGGGAGGTCTCCTCGATCTCGTGCTGCATGATCTTGCGGGAGATATCGTCCAGTTCCGCCGGCATGGAGTTCATTTCGGTGCGGATCATGGCGCAGGCCTCATCCACCAGATCGATGGCCTTGTCCGGCAGGAACCGGTCGGAGATGTAGCGGTTGGACAGCACCGCGGCGGCAACGAGGGCGGCATCCTGGATCTTGACGCCGTGGAACACCTCGTAGCGCTCCGCCAGTCCTCTCAGGATGGAGATTGTGTCCTCCACAGAGGGCTCCTGCACCAGCACGGGCTGGAAGCGGCGCTCCAGAGCGGCGTCCTTCTCCACATATTTTCTGTATTCATCCAGCGTGGTGGCGCCGATGCAGTGCAGCTCGCCCCTGGCCAGCATGGGCTTCAGCAGATTTCCGGCGTCCATGCTGCCCTCGGTCTTGCCGGCGCCCACGATCAGGTGCAGCTCATCGATGAACAGGATGATCTTGCCGTCGCTCTTCTTGACCTCGTTCAGCACTGCCTTCAGCCGCTCCTCGAACTCGCCGCGGAACTTCGCGCCGGCGATGAGGGCGCCCATGTCCAGACTGAAAATGGAGCGGTCCTTCAGGGTGTCGGGCACATCGCCCCGCACGATGCGCAGGGCAAGACCCTCGGCGATGGCGGTCTTGCCCACGCCGGGCTCGCCGATCAGCACGGGGTTGTTCTTGGTCTTGCGGCTCAGGATGCGGATGATGTCGCGGATCTCGCTGTCCCTGCCGATGACGGGGTCCAGCTTGTTTTTCCGGGCGGCTTCCACCAGATCGCTGCCGTATTTCTTCAGGGCGTCATAGGTGTCCTCGGGGTTGGCGCTGGTCACCCTTGCCGTGCCGCGCACATCATTCAGCACCTTCAGCAGGCCGTTCTTATCGATGCTGTAGCGCTTGAGCAGGGCGTTCACCTCCGCGTCGGGGGCGTCCAGCAGGCCGATGAACAGATGCTCCACGCTGATGTATTCATCCTTCATGCCCTCGGCGCTTTCGCCGGCCTTCCGCAGGGCCTCGTCCAGCTTGGGGGAAACGTACACCTTGCCGTCCTCCCGGCTCATGTACTGCACCTTGGGCAGCCGGTCCAGCGCCTTTTCGCAGTCCGCCTTCACGGAGGCGGCGTTCCTGCCCATTTTTGTGAGCAGGCCGGGGATCAGCCCGCCGTTTTCCTGCAGCAGGGCGCAGAGCAGATGCATCTGCTCCAGCTGCTGATTTCCGCGCTCCTGCGCCAGATCTCTCGCCAGATTGATAGCTTCCATGCTTTTCTGTGTATATTGATTGAGTGCCATTTATACGCACCTCCCGTTCCTGTGAATACCGCGGCAAAGCTCTTTTTCCGCGGGTGCCTTTCCTTGAAGATCGAGTTTGACCAACTTTGACCTTCAAGAATATTGTACCACATTCCGCGGGCCTGTCAAGTACTTTGAATCAACTTTTTTGCTGTGCAGCAATCCTTCCGCCGCTTTGATATTCGCGGGCCCTGTTTCCGTATAAAAAACGGGGGACATGCCTTTCGCGGCACATCCTCCGTGTGTTTTTCTGTTACAGCAGCGCTTTAATGGCTTCGGCGGCCTCTGTCAGCGGGATCTCCTTTTCTTCCTTGGTCTGCATATCCCGCAGCTTGATATTGCCGCGCTCATACTCCTCGCCGCCCATGATGACCACATAGCGGGCGCCGGTCTTGTCGGCAAACTTGAACTGTCCCTTCAGCTTGCGGCCGGTGTGCTCCATATCGGCCTTAATGCCCATATCGCGGAGCGTTTCGGTGAGGGTGAAGGCGGGCTGCACCATATCCTCGCTCAGGTTCGCCACGAACACATCGGTGGTGGTGACGGCGGGACCGGTGATGCCCTTGTTCTTCAGTTCCATGATGATGCGCTCGGTGCCGATGCCGAAGCCCACGGCGCAGGTCTCGGGGCCGCCCAGTTCCTTCACCAGGCCGTCATAGCGTCCGCCGCCGCACAGGGCCAGGCCGGTGCCGTTAGACTGCATGATGATCTCGAAAACGGTCTTGGTATAGTAATCCAGGCCGCGCACGATGCGGCTGTCCACCTCAAAGGGGATGCCTCTGGCGCTGAGTAGCTGCTGCAGCTTTTCAAAGTGGGCGCGGCAGTCATCGCACAGGTAATCGATCATGCTGGGGGCGTCCTTCACGATCTCCTTGCAGGTATCCACCTTGCAGTCCAGCACGCGCAGGGGATTGCGCCCGAAGCGCTCACGGCAGGTCTCGCACATATCGGAGATCTTATCGCCCAGAAAATCCTTCAGCGCCTGATGATACTTCGCGCGGCATTCGGGGCAGCCGATGGAGTTGATATGCACGCACAGGCTGTCAAGGCCCAGTTTGGTCAGCAGACGCATCAAAAGGCTGATGAGCTCCGCTTCCGCGGTGGGTTCCTTGGCGCCGAAGCACTCCATGCCGAACTGGTGATGCTCGCGCAGGCGTCCGTTCTGGGGCTTTTCATAACGGAAGACGGGGTTGTTCACATAATAGACCTTGCAGGGCAGGGCATCGGCGTACAGCTGGTTTTCGATCAGCGCGCGCACGGCGCCGGCAGTGCCCTCGGGCTTCAGGGTGATGGAGCGGTCGCCCTTGTCCCTGAAGGTGTACATTTCCTTCTGCACGATATCGGTGGTATCGCCCACGCCCCTCAGGAACAGCTCGGTATGCTCAAAAACGGGGGTGCGCACCTCCCGGAAACCGGCCAGCGCCGCCATTTTTCTTTCTTCGCTCTCGATCCACTGCCACATGTAGCTGTCCTGGGGCAGCATGTCCTTTGTTCCCTTGGGTGCCTGAACTGCCATGGTCTTTCCTCCACAGTGCCCGGCTCGCGCCGGTTTTTTCATTCTTTTCTGTCTGTTTCCGCCCGGATATCCTGTCCGCCGCGGTCATTGCTATTTTAATCAAGCCCGCCCCTGTTGTCAAGGAATGCCGCCATCTTTTCCCGCCGTGAAACATCTTCCGTCATGAATTGGCCGGGGATATCCGCTCATGCTCATATAAAACGGCCGCCGGATCCTGTCCGTCAGCCGCTGCTTTGGATCATTCATTCTCCGCTTTCAAAAGTTCTGTTACTTTTGTGAAATAGACATCCAGTTCCTTTATCGCCCGGTCGATCTTTTCGATCTCCACCATATACCCCACGATGTACCTTGTTTTTGCCTCCCACTGAGAGAACATCTCGGCATGGTCTTCGATGTACTCCGTCAGGTACAGCGGCGCGTCCTCCTTTTTGCCCAGACGGATCAGCTGCTCTATATCATGCGTTTTCGGATATTCCACGCCGTTTTGCTCCAGCAGATACTTGAGTGTCAGTTCCAGAGACTGCTGAAGCAGATAGGCGATAACGTTCAGCTGCCCTTCATCTGTGCTCAGATGCTCCCTCAATACGCGCGCGCTGCTGTAATTGCTCAGCGCCTTGTCATACAGGTTACGCTCCTCTGACATATACGCATACTCCTTTCCTCATTATCTCTTCTTTCAGCCGTTTATCGGCGGTAAAGTTTGTCCACAGGTCATATTCAAAGTCATAACTTCCTTTGACCGGCATTTTGTCTGTGGATGTCACGGCGTAAATGTCCACATCACTTCCCACATGGCATCTGTCAGTCACACTGGAACCGAACACGATGATCTGCCGGACATCCGGATCATTTTTCATTTCGCTGATCAGTGCCCGGATCTTCCTTTGCTGCAGGGGATGCGTTTTTTCACAGTTCATATACGGCTCATCCACACATACGCGCCAGCGGGCCCTGTCCGGCAGACGGTATTTTTCTGCATAATCCGTTTGCGGCATTTCTCTTCCGGCATGGTTTGCCATCCGCTCTGTCAGCATGGATATAACGTAGTCCGGCGGCACGGTCCGCCCCTGTTCCCATTGCTGCAGTGTCCTTACCGGAATGCCCGCCGCTCCGGCAAACTCACGCTGGCTGAGTCCTGTGCACTGACGTATTTCCTTTATGTTCATGATATCGCCTCCGTCTATACTATACGCTATCAGCGTATAGTTGTCAACAGATATGTTCTCTGTGAAGAAACAAACGGCTGCCGGATCCTGTCCGTCAGCCGCTGTTTTTATGAATCGATTTGTTCAGCTATACGCTGTCAGCGTATAGCTGACCGGGAACAGACGTCATTTTCCGCAGTACGCCGCTATGGCTTTCGAGGCGAACAGCGCCGTGCCTTCGCCGCCGGCCCTGTCGATGTTTTCCGTCATTTCCCCGCCCGCGGCGTACATCTGCCCGAGCCCGGAAAGGATCTCGCGGGTGCAGGTGTAGTAATTCGCCGTGATGTAATCCTGCAGGGCTTTCACCCGCGCCTGCGCTTCGGGCCCGGCGGGATCCGTGCCAAGTATCTTGCCGAACTGTCTGAAGATGTCCATCAGCCCGTCCGCCAGAGACGCCTGCTTTTCATCCGTGCGCCCGGCGGATCTCTTCTCATACTCCTTCCAGGCATCCGTGCCTCCCCAGGTCTTCTTTGCCTCTTCGGCATAGGATTCTATCTTCTTCCTGTCAAAAGCATCAAAACGCATGATCTTTCCTCCTGTTTCTTCCATCTGCCGGGCAAGCGTCAGCAATCCCCCGATGCGCTCCATCTTCAGCTCCAGCAATCCGATCTGCTGCCGGATCGCCTTTTTCCGGTCGAACTCCGGGCTGTCAAGGATCCTTCTGATGTCCGAAAGCGGAAACTCCAGTTCCCGGAAGAGCAGTATCTGCTGCAGCCGCTCCAGGCTCGCATCGTCATACAGCCTGTAACCCGCGTCTGTCGTCACAGCCGGTTTCAGCAGCCCCTTTTCATCATAGAAATGGAGCGTCCTCACGGTCACACCAGTCAGCCTGCTCACTTGATGCACTGTCATCATCCGTTTCTCACCTCCCGGTAAATGTATTATAAACTGTGACGCAGCGTGAGAGTCAACCTCTTTTTTCAAAAATATTTCCGCTTTCCGGCGCGCGGTTTTCGCTGCATAATCTATAAGAAAGAGGCTGCCCGGAATACCGGACAGCCCCGAAAATATTTTTTTGTCCTGTATCAGCCCTTGATACCGCCTCTGCTCACGCCGCTCACGATCTGCTTGCGGGCGAAGAGGAACATGATCAGCATGGGCAGCACCACCAGCGTGGCTGCCGCCATCAGCACGTTGTCCTTGGCGCCGGCTTCGGTCTGGAAGCAGGTAAGGGCCCAGGGCAGGGTGCGCTTGGCGGGCTCGGAGATGACCAGCTGGGGCCACATGAAGCTGTTCCAGCTCGCCATGGCGTTCAGCAGCAGGATGGTCACCAGAGAGGGCCTGGCGATGGGGAACATGACCTTCCACAGGTAGCTCCAGTTGCTGCAGCCGTCCACGGTGGCGGCGCTGTACAGGCTGTCGGGCACGCTCATGAAGAAGTTGCGCAGGATGTACGTGTAGAAAATGGAGCTGATGAAGGGAACGATCAGGGAGGTCAGCTCGTTCTTCATGCCCAGACGCACGATGGTCTGGGAGTTGGTGATCACCAGCAGCTCGAAGGGGATCATCATCATGGAGAGCAGCAGGGTGAAAATCACATCGCGGCCCGGGAACTGCAGCCTGGCGAAAGCGTAGGCCGCCAGCACGGTGGTGACCATGACGGCGCACACGGAGCCCGCGCACACGATGATGCTGTTCATGTAGTAGGTGGTGAAGGGCACATTGGAGGTCTTCCACACATCCACATAGTTCTCATAGTTGAACCAGTTGGCGGGAACGAAGTTCGGCGGGAAGCGGGTGGTCTCCTCCAGCGTCTTCAGGGAGCCGGTGATCATCCAGTAGAAGGGGAAGATCATGAACACGGCGCCGATGATGAGCAGCAGCAGACGGATCTGCTTCAGCAGGGCCACCACAGCGATGAAGGCGGCCACGAACACCAGGAACAGCACCAGCTTGACCTTGAAGGCGGAGATGTCACCCGGCTCGAATTCCCGGGCGGCGTTGGTGATGAGGGAGTGGTAGTTGTTGTTGCCTTCCGCTTCCACCCTGTCTTCGCCGCTGTCCAGACGCGCCTTTTCCTCTTTCAGCACGTTCATGGCGTCAAACAGGTTCATTTTCTCTCCGTAGCGGCTGCTGGCGGCGGCCTGGAAATCAGAGGCCACCGTCTTTACCTTCATGCCGAAGGGAGCGGTCAGGATCATTCCGATGATGCACAGCACCAGCAGGGAAACAAGCACGATCGTTTTTGTGTATTTACTCATATGCCCGCCCCCTTTCTCACTGGTATACCCACTTGCGCTGGATGAACTTCTGCAGCATCGTGAACACGAAGATGATGGCAAACAGGATCATGGCAGCGGCAGCGGCGTAACCGAGGGAGTGTGTACCGTCGGTGGGTGAAATGATGTTGTTGTAGATGAACCAGGTCACGGTCTCCATCTGATAGTTCTCGGGCTTTCCACTCCACAGAACGAAGACCTCGGTATAGACCTTGAAGGCGGAGATGCTGTTGATGATCAGCACCAGACCGATGGTGGGGGACAGTAGGGGCACGGTGATCTTGAAGAATATGCGGGCGCCGGAGGAGCCGTCCACCTTGGCCACGGTGTACAGGTTTTCATCGATGTTCTGCAATCCGGAAAGCAGCAGGATGATGGTGAAGGGCAGGCTGTTCCAGATGCCGTAAATGATCAGCACCGCCATGGGAACGGTATGATTGGTGCCGCCGGTCATCAGCCACGCGATCTTGTCCGGCGCGCCGAAGAACTGGGTGATATTGGTGATGAGCAGGTTGATGAGGCCGTGATCGCCGTTGAACATCCACTTCCACACCATGCCGACGGCGGTGGCGGTGGTCACCATGGGCAGGAAGTAGGCGGTCTGGAACAGGGCGTTCAGCTTGCTCTTCTGGTTCAGCAGATAGGCGATCACGATGGCGATGGCCGCCGTGATGGGCACGGTGAACAGCACGTACAGGGAGGTGTTCCTCAATCCTCTCAGGAAGGCCTCGCTGGTGTTGCCGCTGATGACGAAGTCATAGTTTCCGAAGCCCCACTGCTCGAAGGTGCCAGCGCCGTTGCTGGTGATGCGGTAGCGCTCCTGGAAGCTCATGATGAACACGCGGATGGTGGGGTACAGGGTGAACACGCCCACGCCCACCAGGAAGGGCAGCAGATAGTCGAAGGGCTCGATGCGCTCGCCGATATGAGCGCGGCCCACCTCATCCCTGGTGCACCACAGCACGATCAGGAATATATCCAGCAGGGCCAGCACGATGCCGGCGATCAGCAGCGCCAGGCCGAAATACATGATGGCGTAATGCTCCGTCAGCTTGGGGTTCATCTCATCCTTCACGCTGCCGGTGGTGATGGAATTGACGGCCGCGTCCGCCTCCCCGGTCAGGGCGGCGGCGATGGTCTCCCGGTTCGCCTCCACAGCCGCGTCGATGGCGCCGGCCTTTTCGGGATAGACTTCCTTCGCTCTGTCGGCGTACAGCCCGATCGCCTCATAAATGACATCCCGGTCCTCTGCGCCGCCGTTGATGCCTTCTTCGATCAGGGTGTTCACCGTTTTGCGCTTGTTGGAGAACACCTTGTTCTGCAGGTTCTTGTCTTTTTCTCCCAGCTCCACGGCATCCGCCAGCATGGGATAGGCGTACTTCGCCACGCCGTCCGCGATACCGGTGCTGGAATAAATGGAGATCTTCTTGGGGGTCTGGGCGTTCTTCACTCTGCTGTTCAGCATGGTGGTGCCGATGATGCCCAGCACCAGGCACAGCACGGCCAGCTCGGCGATCAGCGCGATATGCAGCATGGTGCTGCCCACGCCCCTGCGGGCATGACCGTCGGCATAGCCGGAGATCAGCAGGATGAACATGGGGAAGGCAGCCAGCACGCTCAGCACGCACAGGGTCAGCATGGTGCCCGATCCCAGCCCGATCAGCGCCTCTTTGCCTGTCAGGCTGCAGATCAGGGCGCCGGCGCCCGTCAGCAGGGCGATGCCGCCCAGGACGCTGCACAGCAGGGTGAACAGGCGGGTCTTGTCTCGCGCGCTCTTCCTCTGCACAGCGGGGGTCTTCAGAACGGTCATTATTCTTTCACCGCCTCTCCGCCGTAACGTTCGCCGGTCTCTTCGTCAAACAGGAACACGCCCCTGTTCTTCAGGGACAGGTAGGCGGTCTGTCCGGCCTCATAACCGAAATCACTGCTCAGGTATACGCGGAACTGGGTGGCTCCGCAGGTGACAAGGGCCATTTCATCCTTGCCCAGCTTGTATACGCTGTCCAGATGGCAGGTCATGGTCTCTTCGGTATCCGATTCCTTCGGGGCGACGCTCTCGGCGCGGATAGCCAGGTGCGCGCGGCCGGAGAAACTCACATCCGCGAACCGGCTCAGCTTCATCACCTCATCGGTGCCGTCCGGCGTGAAGCATCCGTGCTCGAATACGCCGGGGATGTTGTTGATGGGCGGGTTGCCCAGGAAGTCCGCCACGAACTGGTTGGCGGGCTGATCGTACAGCCGCTGGGGCTGGTCATACTGCTGCTTCACACCGGCCTTCATCAGCACGATGTGGTCGCTGATGCTCATTGCCTCTTCCTGATCATGGGTGACGAAGATGGTGGTCACCTTGGTCTCCTGCTGGATGCGGCGGATCTCCTCGCGCATCTCCAGACGCAGACGGGCGTCCAGGTTGGAGAGGGGCTCATCCAGCAGCAGCAGACGGGGGTTCTTCACCAGAGCGCGGGCGATGGCGACGCGCTGCTGCTGACCGCCGGAAAGCTGCTTGGGCTTGCGGTCCAGCATGGTCTCCACGTGCACCAGCTTCGCCATTTCCACGGCGCGGGCGATGCGCTCCTGCTTGGGCACTTTCTGGATCTCCAGGGGGAAGCAGATGTTCTTCAGCACGCTCATGTGGGGATACAGGGCATAGTTCTGGAAAACCAGACCGATGCCTCTCTGCTCGGGGGGCAGGTTGGTGACATCATCGTCATCGAACCAGATCTTGCCGTCCGTCACAGGCAGGATGCCCGCCAGCATATTCAGGATGGTGCTCTTTCCGCAGCCGGAAGGGCCCAGCAGAGAGATCAGCTCGCCGTCCTCCAGCTCCACATTGAAATGATCCACCGCGGTAAAGTCACCGAAGCTCTTCGTGAGGTTATCCAGTCTGACCCGCATAAGTTCATCCTCCGATACATATATGTGATTGATCTTTATATCTCACCCAAGATTACACCCCATTATAGCAAAAAAACAATCCGTATGCAATGATAATAAGAAAAAAGTCGGGTGTTTTTACCCGGAAAAGGTCCTGCCGCCTTCTTCCGTGCGCGGGGCCTCTGAAAGTTCCTCTGTTTCCTTGCGTCCGGAAAGGCTTTGCGTCTTCCGCGGCATATGAAAAGGACCCGCGGTTTCCCGCGGGCCCTCAGGATTTACTTTACGGATCAGTTGCCCTGCAGAGCGGCGTTGCAGTTGGCGACGCAGGCATCCCAGGCTTCCTTAACGCTCATGCCGTTGTTGACAACGTTCTTCAGCGCGTTAACGATCTCGTTACGGACGGTGGAGGCACCGGTAACGGCGGGCAGAGAACCGGCGATATCCAGGTGAGCGCCGACAGCATTCAGAGCCTGAATGCCGGCGCCGTCACCGGACACATACTCCTGATACTCGGGCAGAGCCTGAGTCCAGGCATAGGGGGACAGGGCGTTTACAGCCACGACCCAGCCCAGGTTGACTTCAGCGGAGATGAAGTACTTCACGAATTCATAGGCGCCTTCGGCACGGGCATCATCGCCATAGTAGAACACGATGGGGCCGCGGTTCCAGGAAGGATACCAGGTCTGAGCAGGCATAGCAGCCATGCCGAAATCGAATCCGTCGGGCTTGATGTAGGGATAGCCGGCGCAGGAACCGATGTACATGGCAACGGAACCGGAGTTGAAGTCGGTGGAGAAGTGGTCCACGGAAGCGGCGATCTGGAACAGGCCTTCGTTCGCCATGTCAGCCATCCACTGGATCTTGGCTTCCATGCCTTCGGTACCGAAGGTGACGCACTTGTTCTCAACATCGATGTAGCCGCAGCCTTCTTCCATGATCAGCATCTGGATCACGTCGGTGAGGGAGTCGAAGCCCAGACCGGGGATACCCTTTTCAGCCTTGATGGTACGGCAGGCAGCTTCCACTTCTTCCCAGGTGGTGGGAACGGCGATGCCCAGTTCGTCCAGCATGGTCTTGTTGTAGAACAGGATGGGGCCGGTGGTGTAGGCGGGCAGATAGTGGATCGCGCCGTCAGAGAAGCCGTCCACTTCGCCGTTCATAACGCCTTCAGCCAGGCAGGTCTCGAAACCTTCGATGCCGTCATCACCGTAGATGTACTGGCTCAGGTCAGCGACCAGACCGTCGTCCACGTAGGAAGCGGCTTCGGAAGCGTAGTTGAAGATGATGTCGGGGCCGTCGCCGCTGCGGACAGCGGTGCTGACGGTGCTGGTGAAGCCGGAGTAGGGCTGGCTCTCAACGACTACTTCGTACTTATCCTGGATACCGTTGAAAGCTTCGGCAGCGCCTACCAGATAAGCCTGCTGATTGTCGGTGAAGGTGTGCCAGATGGTAACCTTTACTTTGTCTTCAGCCATAGCGGGAGCGCCGATGGCGGCGATCATGACGATGACGGCCATGATTGCAAACAGAACCTTGCAATTCTTCATGGGGTTTCCTCCTTTTTATTTGAAACGCGTGTCCCCGCGTTCCTTTGCGCGACCATTATAGCAGATTCTTTTGCTTTTTGCAATGAAACTGTCGTGCAACTATATTAAATATCTGTAACAATTGTTTCTGCATTGTATTTGCGCGGCATGATGAGGGGGTTTTTGGCGGGAGAGGGGGGGGCGGGCGCGGTCTCCGGGTTTTTTTTGCCGAAAACCGCCGTATTTTCCGGTCATTTTTTGCGTATCCGGATGATTTGCAGTATCTTTTTCGCGTCTCCTGTGATATGATATGCGGGTATGCGCCCGTTCCGGCCTCCGTGCCTGGGCGCAGAGAACCCGCCCCGCCGCTTCAGAACATACGGAGAGATGTAAAATGGAAAAAGCGAACACGCCCTTCAAAGAGAACAAGATGGGCACCATGCCCATCGGCAAACTTGTCATTTACATGAGCGCGCCCATGATGGCCAGCATGCTGTTCCAGGCACTGTATAATAT
>PITV01000266.1 GCA_017577285.1 Clostridiales bacterium | reverse complement strand
GAATAAAGGGTGTGTGCCCTTTGGCGAGCATTTCCGCGTGCCGGCGTATCGGTGCCTGATCCACCCCGGTAAAATGCCTGTGCATGTCCGGATCAGACACTTTCCAGTCCATCATGATCAGATCACAGGTATCCATGGCAGATTCAAACACGCTGTCAGAAGCAAAGCCGCTCGTTTCAACAGCACGATGGATTCCCTGCAGATCATCCATGACTTCCTTTACAAAGTGCCATTGTAGCAGCGGTTCTCCGCCCGAAAAGGTAACGCCGCCGCCGGACATGGCGTACACATCCCTGTCCCTCTGCAGACGCGCAGCCAGTTCCCCGGCTTCCCAGCGCGTGCCGGCGATCTTGCGGAAATTGCCACGGCATGCTGGAACGCACTTCCCGCAGGCAGTGCAGTGATCCGGGCTCGGGCACACTCTCCTGCAGGCACCGCAGTGCTGACATGCCGCTGTGCTCACCATCAGCTGCGGCTGCACTGATAAACCTTCCGGATTATGGCACCACTGACAGCGCAGGGGGCAGCCCTTCATAAAGACCGTGGTACGGATACCCGGCCCGTCAAACACCGCAAATTCTTTGATGTCAAATACGATCCCTGTCATACGAGCAGCTCGGCACGTCGGATGATATGATCCTGATAGCACTTGTCCAGTTCCACAAAGTAGCCGCTCCAGCCCCATACACGCACGATCAGGTTGCGGTAATTCTCCGGGTGTTTCTGCGCATCCAGCATCCGCTCCCGGTTTACGGTATTGAGCTGCAGCTGATGTCCTCCCCTGAGTACAAACAGCTGCACCAGCTGCGCCACTTTTGTAATAGACTCCTGCTGTGTGAATACGCTCTCGGAAAACTCGATGGTCAGCGGACCGCCGTTGATGGTCCTGCCCAGATCCGGCTTGGTAAAGGACTTGATCAGGGATACCGGACCGTTGAGCCGGATATTGAGCGACGGGGCATAATTGGCTGGCAGCGGTACACCCGCTTCCCGTCCATCCGCGGTGGCGCCCAGTTCATTGGCATGGAAAATATAATACATCGCGCTGCCGGTGCCGGCACGGATGATACCGCCGCGCTCATTTTTCAGACCTTTGACAGACTCCGCAAAAGTATCCAGCAGCCAGCATGCATACCCGTCAGCGGCATCTTCATCATTGCCCATCTTGGGGCAGTGATTCTTTAATTTATCCCGCAGTTCGTCATCACCTTCAAAGTTACGGTTCATAGCCGAAAGCAGTTCTTCCGGTTTCACATCACCGTGGAACACGACCGTATCCACCGCCGCCAGCATATCGACTGCCGCTGCAAGCCCGGTGCCATGGAATCCCCAGTTGTTATAGGTACAGCCGAGGGATACATCTCTGGCATTTTCCACACAGCCGTCAAAGAACAATGAAAGATACGGAGACGGAATGACATACAGATCATGGCAGTCATCGGCAATCCGGCGGACACGGCGGCAGATATCTTCCTTGATCAGTTCCTTCAGTTCATCCATGCTGCCGCAGCCGGTCAGTTTTTCACGAATGACCTCATCCACTGTGTTGGCAAAAGGCAGAGCCCCGATATTGGGGATCTCCATGCCCCTGGCCGGAATGATGAATTCCCAGCAGGCGGCCATGGCATAATTGCGGGCATCTGCTTCCGCATAACCCAGTTTCATCAAAGCGGGTATCGCCACATCATCATTCTCATACTGCGGGAAACCGAGACCAAGCTTTGTCAGTTCCGTTCCCATTTCATATACCCACAGCGGGGTATCCTTATTGACACGCAGATTGATTTTGGGATCGATAAGCCTGAGTTCAGCAGATGCTTTCAGACACATTTGAGACAGTTCATTGAATCCGTCCCGGCCGTCCGGTGTCATACCGCCCAGTACGATACTCTGTCCGTTATCTCCCTGCTGCATGCCGGGATACAGATCACTGTCCCTGTTGCAGGCAAGGAAGAAAGCCTCCAGCAGTTCAAAAGCACTTTCCGGCGTCTCGATACCGGCATTCAGATCATGTTTGAGATAGGGCATCATGTACTGATCAAAGCGTCCCAATGTGTTGTGATAATCTCCTTCACACCACATGCAGAAATGCAGCACCCGCAGTGACTGCAGTGCCTCGCGGAAAGTCTGCGCGCCGAAAGCAGGCACGCGGCGCAGTACCGCGGCGATGTCGCTGAAGCCCAACTCCTCTGCCTTTTCAGCATAACGGTTCGTAAGATCGAGCACCGCATCGATGGACAAACGCATCGCCTGATGCTCTTCGGATTCACCCAGTTTTTCACGGAAATAAAGCAAGCCCTGACGGATGACCTTTTCATAATCCGGTGACAGATTGCTGATATTGCCCATCTCATGTATATAGTGGTTTGCTTTGATATCCGCCCATTCAGCATCTGTGAATATCAGCGGCAGATTGGGCACGGTACGGGTAAAGGCGATGATCTCCCCGTCCATGAACACCGGTGTCTCCGCTGTCAAAGCCGCCTTGAGCCGCAGTGCGGTCCTTTGTACATCAGAAAACTCCGCCTTGCGATAGGTCTCCTCTATCCCCTCCGGCAGCGCGATCCTGAAAGCATGGTGTTTCCGTTCCCACTGCGCATCCTTCAGTTTCAGCAATCGTTCTGTCATGAATCATTCCTCCGTTTTTACCGTCAGTACAGCCACACAGGCAGGAGGCAGAGCGATCTGTGTGTCCTCCGCCACAGTGATCTCCTTTTCCACCGGCACTACCGCGTACGGGTCTTCAAAGGTATTGCAGGTCATAGCGTTTTCGTGATGCAGTATCCTGAGTTTTCCCTGCCCCTTCAATCCGCCGTTCACGGTATCAGTTCAGAATGGTTTACAAAGGAAACAACCAGCCGTACCGGCTTATTTCTTCAGCCAGTCAATGCGTATCACATTATCCCAGTCTCTGCGAAGGATGATTTCATAAGTCAGATCGTCCAGATCGTACAGGACAGACCACTGCGTATTAC
>PITV01000265.1 GCA_017577285.1 Clostridiales bacterium | reverse complement strand
GTTGGACGGTTCAGCAACGTGCAAGTGGTGGCTTCGTGTACCCGGCGTGGTCAATAGCTATGCTGCCAGTGTTACCGATTACGGAGATATCTCCAGAGGCGGCGACAGTGTTTGTTCCGGCCAGGTTTCTGTTGCGGTTCGTCCAGCCATATGGATCGACCTGGCTCTGATACCGTAATTCCTTGACCGCGTGTGCAGAAAAGGCATATCATCCCCAAAACAGGCGCCGCAAAGTGCTGCGGCGCTTTTTCCGTGGCATGGAACGGATCCTACGCACGACGCAGGAAACGTGTTGGAAACAATAAATGAACAGTTTGGTGAAGCAGCGGGAGTTGAATTCCCGTACGGATGAATATATAATGTTGCCCGCAGCGTTTTTTGCACATCTGCTGCGCGGAATATGAAAGGAGAAAGAATATGAAGAAATTTACTGTTAACATCGCGCTTGTACTGGTGTTTGCCTTTATTCTCGGGCTGAGCACTTTTGCTTCGGCTGAGTCCGAGGCGCCTGCCGTGGTGATCGAGCCCCCCGTTTACAAATTCATGTACAGTGGAGAAACCTACACTGTGCCTGCCAGTGTGTTGCCTGCCGGCTCCGATCAGAGCCTCATCTTCACCTCAAGCGATATGGATGTAGCGAAGGTCAACCGTACCACCGGTGAGATCACCGCCTACTGGAAAGCCGGTAAGTCTGTCATTACAGCTACATCTGCTGCCGATCCCACCCTGTCTGCTGAATTCTCTGTCTATGTGTACGGTGTTGAGCTGGATAAATATCAGACGGAACTCAGAGTCGGCGATTACGAGAATCTCGTCTATGGCGTTACAACCACCGGCTGCCGCGAAGTCGAATTCTGGTCCGACAATGAAGACATTGCTACCGTGTCTGACAGGGGCTTTTTGACCGGAACAGGCTACGGTGCCACCTGGATCCATGCCAGGATCGCGGACGGGACCGGTGTGGAAGCCCGCTGCTGGGTGGTGGTCGATCCCGCTCCCATCGGACAGATCCTCATCAACAAGGATAACACCATTGCGGAAAATGCGCCTGTGTCTGCCGCGAGCCTGAACCTGGGTTACGGCGATTTGAATAAGGGCTCCGAGATCTTCTCCGAGAAGGAACTGAGCCTGCGCGAAGAAAAGTTTGACTTCTGTGCCTTTGTAACTGTGGATGAAGCCGCCGCGCCCGATGCCGCTGCAGAAGCCGCTATGAAGGAAAAACTGGCTGATAAGGATGTTCTCGGTTTTGTGGCTGTCAATGTGCAGCCCATGAAGCGTGCTGACGAAAAGGAACCCGAAGCCATTGTGACCGAAGCGCCCCTCTCCGTCACTCTTACGCTGAAGCCTGATCAGATCCCCGAAGGCGCTGCCGGCGCTTACGCGTTTGTTGCCGGTGCCGAAGAACCCATTGAGTGTGAATTCAACGCCGAAACCGGTGATGTGACCTTTGAGTCCAATGTTTTCGGCGATGTGGTGTTTGGTTTCGTCTGATCCGGAGATATTGATCCTGTGACGGCATCCTGCAGCCGTAAGCACAGGTCTGTGCTGAGGATCTTCCCGGCCGGCCGCCGTCCGGCCTCACGATGACCGTCATTCTCAGCTTTGAAATGAGAGCCGCTCCCTTTTCACGGGGCGGCTTTTTTTGTTTGTTTCGGCAGGCTTATTGCGTCAGTGAAATCTTTTGCAGAGGAAAATGCAAAATGAGTGTCCCTTTTTCATTTGCGTTCGTATAATATGATACAGGCATAAAAATGGTGCCTGACATAATGAAAGAGACAGCCCGACGGGCGGAAAGAAAGAGGAAAACAAAATGCTGAACAATTTGAAGAATGCGGAACTGAATGAGAACGAACTGATGAACGTGAACGGCGGAAACTGGCTGACTGATGCATGGGATGCCACCTGCAATGCCTGCTCCGATGCCTGGGATGCTACCTGCGAATGGGCTGAGGAAAACAAAACGGTTCTCGGTGTGGCTGTAGTACTTGGCGGTGTGGCGCTTTGCTGCACCGGCGTAGGGATCGCCATGTTTGCACCTGCCGCCCTTGGCGCAGCCTTCGCTGTAGGCGGTGCAGGAGCTGCTGTTACCATTGGAGGCACGGTCGCCGGCGGCTGCGGTGTTTTTGACTGAGTATGATCCGCCCTTGAATACCGGAATAAACTGAAATGAGCGCATATCTGACATTGATTCAAATGAAGTATGATCTCTGAAAGACAGGAGTCCCGCTGATGCGCGGGATTCTTTTTTTATTATGATATGCTGGCTCGGTCACAGCACGGTAATATCGAAAACTGCTCATCTCATTGAGATCCTTTCAGCCTTTGGGGGAGCCATCTGTAAAAAATGCAACATATATTATATTTTTGTCATTATTGGGCATTAAAAAAATGGTCGAATATCGGCTATAATATACATGCTTAAACAATGCAGCATAGATGATCAGAAGAGGAGGAACCATTATGAAGAAGATGCTTGCCTTTATTCTCGGTATTGTTATGCTCGTCTGCCTGTTCGCCCCGGCGATGGCGGAAGAAGCGGAACTGATCTATATCTTCGGGGGCGCTTCTGATCCCAACCGCGCCAAACTGAAGAAAATGGGACAGCAGAGCTGGTATCCGATGTATTCCACCCAGATCAACGCCGGTGAAAACATCGATCTGTCCACCTTCAAGGAGTGCATGCTGACCGAGACCGGTATGTGGAAGCCCGCTGAGGAGGCGGTGATCAAATCCTATGAGCCCGGTCATGAGGATGAGGACATGGTGTGCACCGGCCCCTGGTTCACGATCCGCAAGGATGGTTACCAGGTGGGCGACAACGGATTTTCCTCCGCGGTCAAGTGGGTCTGCGAGGTGGACGGCGTCTATGATGTGTTCATCAATTATTCCGGCGGCACCTCCGAGGGCGGCCCTGATGAACCTTATTATGATTTGGTGGGCGGCTATTATGTGCCCGCGACCGACGGCGTGTATATGAG
>PITV01000264.1 GCA_017577285.1 Clostridiales bacterium | reverse complement strand
GTACGGGGGTAAGCGCAAAAAATGTTTTCCATATCATCCGCTTCCTTTCAGCCTGCCTGAGAATGAAAGTGCCTACAGTTTTTCCGCGATCTCGAATTCCTCGAAGACCACCGGCATATCCTCCGTGAAGGTGTATCCCAGTTCCATTCCTTCCTCCCGGAAGAACTTTTCATGCCTCCCGCGCCAGGTGGCCAGGCATTCATCCTCGCCTTCCAGTACAGCTGTATCAAAAGTGATGTCCCGAAAAGGGAGCACCTGCACCCGGGTTGTGCGGATCACGCACTTCGGAATGCCGTCCCAACCGGTGATGACGCTCATGCTCCCTTCCTCCGGGAGGGGCTCGCCTTCGATCTCATATGCCGGCAGGCTGCTGGAGGTCGCCCGCTTTTTTCCTTCCAGCACCAGTTCCAGAAGATGGTCGCAGGCGCTCTGCGTCACTTCAAAATGCCATTTTTCCAGTCCGCTGATGTCCATCTGTCTCTCCCGTTCGTCCGGATCACCGTATTCAGAGATCTTTGTGGAAGGATACATGCTCCTTCAGCTCTCTGTACCCGTTTTTCCGGTAGAAATCGTAGGCGGGCACTGTGTTTTCCGTCTGCAGGAAGATCGCTTTCATTCCCGCTTCCCTGACGGCCTCCTCGATCTTCTGCAGGAACAGCCCGCCCAGGCCCTGCCCCTGCAGATCCCCGCGGATGAACAGCTCATCGATGCAGTATTCCGTGCCCCTGAACCAGTGCCTGATATAGCCCATGGAAACGCCTGCCAGCTCGCTCTCCCGGTACAGGCCGAAGGAAAGCGAGTTGCTCTGCGCGGTCAGATCGCGGATGTAGGCGTCCAGCTGCTCCCGGTCGGACCAGTCATCATTCCACGGCGGAGCGCAGAACACGCCCGCGAACAGATCGCGGACCTGCTCCCAGTCCTCCGGACCCAGTTTTCTGAACACAGTATCATTGTCTGCCATAGGGTTCCCCTTTTTCTTTTTGCTTTTTATCTTTCACAGCGGGCCGGCTTCATTGTCTTGCCTGCCCTTTGTTATTTCATATATCCGCTCTCATTTGTCGCCGGTCAGGTCCAGGTGCAGGATCTCCCTCGCGGGCCAGAAGGCGCACAGATGCAGCCGGGTGATCATCGCCCTGAAGGGGGTGAAATTCTCCATCACCAGCGGCAGCGCCCGGTAGACCGTATCGAAATCATCCAGGATGAGGGTGCAGTGGGGCGTCCAGAAGGGCTCCGGCGGGTCCGGCTTTACGGCCTCCCGCAGCTTCAGCAGCTCCGGCGGGTTCATATCCGGCCCAGCGAACACCACTTTTCCGCCGGCAAACATGCCTATGTGGCTCATGTGCACCGGTACGGGCGCGAAAGCGGCCGCCGCCCTTTCCGTGATCTTCACGGCTTCCTCTTCCTGATCCAGGGGGAAGGTCGCCATGCTGATATGATAGGGGAGGCCGGGCGTCTGCTTGCCGGTGAACCCCGCTTCCTGCAGCTTTTTATACCATCCGTCCATCAGCACCTGCGATCTCTCATCCAGATCCGCCATCAGCACCAGAAACTGTTCAGCCATTATTCTCTTCCTTCCGCGGCGCTCTTTCCTGACGCGCCGCTCCTTTCCGCGATGACCGCTGCTTACAGCAGCCCTCCGGGGATGCATTGCGCCATTACGCGGTATCCGGCGTCATTCGGATGACCCGCGTCCGCGTACAGCCCCTCTCTGAAATGCCCCTGCCCGTCCTCCAGCGCGTCCAGCCATTGAAGCACCGGCACGCCCCGGGTCTCCATTCGGCGGAAGGTTTCCCGCAGCAGGGCATACTGCATCGGACCGTAATTGTTATTGGGATATACGCCCCCGAGGATGACCCGGATGCCGGCGCGCTCCAGCGCTTCCCGGATCTTCTGCAGATTGCTTTCGAAGATCCCCTGAATGATCCGTCCCTCTGTTTCCGTCTTCGCGCCCGGCAGGCCCTCGTTGGCGAGCCCCAGCCCCACGACGCACACATCCGGATGCTTTGTGATCACGTCCCTTTCCAGACGCAGCAGGATATCCGCGGTAGTCTGTCCGCCGATGGAGCAGTTGCTCACCGTCCATCCCTCCGCCATTAGTTTTTCGCCCCACAGGGTGCTCCAGCCCCGGTCGTTTGTCGCGCCTGTGCCGAGGCACACGCTGGAGCCGATGAAGATCACGCTTTTTGTTCCGCTCATATGTTCCCTTTCCGTCCGCTCGTCACAGGATCCCGTTCCTGTTCCATTTCACGATGGATTCATACCCCAGCTTCGCGTACCAGGGCGCGACGCCGGTGTAATGGATGTAGCTCAGGTCATATCCTTCATCCTTCAGTATCTGCGTCACGTTCCGTATCATGGTCAGGCCGATCCCTCTGCGGCGGTATGCCGGCACGGTGCCCACGCAGCCGGGGCCGCCCACCTTCAGCAGCTTTCCGCCGGCGCGGTGAACGCCCATGTCCTCCACCATGCAGAAGCTGGCGAGCTTTCCGTCCGCGTATCCGCAGTAGGTGCGGAACCTGCCGTCATACAGGGGGATCCAGCTCTGCACCACCTGTCCCACCGCGTCCAGCAGTGCCTCCCGGCCGCAGTCACAGTATCCGAAGGTCACGCCCGCATCCAGATCTTTGCTGTACATCCGGGGGTCGAAGTTTTCCAGCGGAAGGATCATTTCATCGCAGATCCATTCCTCCGGTATGCCGCGGATGCTTTCCCTTTCAAAAAAGCCGGGATAAATGCTCTCAAACAGCTGAATGCCGTCCTGCTTCGTCATGCTCACACCTCCGGTCCTTCCAGATACCGCACTTCTTTTCCGTGCGCCTTCGCGTAGGCGATCTCCGATGCCGTGCTGCTGCCGATGTAGCCGTTCACATTGATGACGAAGATCCCGTCCGCCATGTCGATCTTCCGCTTGTGCATGTCATCCAGCATTTCTTTGGTGCCCTCTGTCCACACCTCGTCATCGCCGGAATGGCCGAACAGGCCCACAC
>PITV01000263.1 GCA_017577285.1 Clostridiales bacterium | reverse complement strand
ATTTTACAGTGACGGTTTCGGAGGAATCAACTCCCCAGTTCTGATAAGCCCAGGAAGCATCGGCATACATGATGTAAGCCTGATCCACAGCCTTGCGGCTGTAAGTGAAATCGATCTCAAAACTGGATACGGAAGCAAAAGCATCCTTATCAACAATGATCCAGCTAGCATCATCCACTTTTCCATCAAAGGAACGGGCATCGGCGGGCAGTTCAGTCACCCATTCATTGTAAATGTTCATGCGGGTGCAGATGCCGTCATCAGAAGAGGTGTATCCTTTCCCGAAGGCGATATCCTCGCCGTTCACACGAATGGCGTTGATCTTCACAAAATAGCCGGGGCAGGTGTTTTCACCGTTGACGATCCCCAACGCGGTGAAAGCAAGGCCTTCAGCGGGAGCGGCAAATTCCAGACCGACAGTGTAGTCACCTTCACCGGTGATATCGGCTGCTGTGACGGTCACGGTCTCACTGGATTCAGTTCCCCAGTTTGAATACGCCCAACTTGCATCGGCATACATGATGTAGGCCTGATCGATGGGGGCTACTTCTTCGGCAGATCCGAAGGAGCACACTGACAGGATCATCAGTGCGGCCAGGAGAATGGATAATGCCTTCTTCATTTTCTCTACCTCTTCTTTCTATTTATTGAGCCGTTTGCACGGCAAAGAAGCAAAAATATCACACGCGGGGAGAAAGAGTCTTCCCGTCAGCAAATTGTCCGGAAACGAGGATCGTCTGGGGCGTATGACCGGGATTTTCAATGGCATCGGACAGAAGTTCAACGGCGAGTTCGCCGATCTTTTCATAGTCCTGTCTGTATGTCGCGAGGCTGGGACGCAGTTTTTCGCACAGATGTATTCCGTCATATCCAACGATGCTCACATCGCCGGGAACGCTGTAGCCGAGTTTCTCCAGTTCATTCAAGCCGCCGAGACTGGCATAATCATCAGGATACAGAATACAGGTAGGAGGAACGGGAAGAGACATAAGATTCTTTGTTGCAATACGGCTCGGTTCAGGCTCATGATACGCGCTTCGCTGAATGTAGCCTTCCGCCACATCAAGCCCCAAGCGCTTGCATTCTCCCAGATAGCCTTCCATACGGGCTCTGGTGACTGTTCCGTCTTCACCGTGAACGAACGCGATATGTCTGTGCCCAAGTTCATAAGCCTTACGGACGATCTGTTCAATTCCGCTGCAGTTGTCGGAATTGATGCAGTCACATCCCTCATACTGATAGTCAAGTGCCAGACAGGGGAATTCACTGAGCGCAAGCTGGCGTACTTCAGGCGCAAGAAAATCACCCTGAACAATGATGACACCGTCCAATCCACGGTATCTTGCGTGCTCATAATAGTTCATATGAGAATGCCCTATGGAATTGGAGAGAAATGTGATGTCGTAACCCTTCTGCTCAGCAGTGTGACGGATCTTGTCGATGATCAGAGAAAAATACTCATGATCCATCATGTTTTCATAAAGGATGCCGATATTATAGGAACGGTTTGTTTTCAAAGCACGAGCCGCGGCATTGGGATAATATCCAAGTTCACGTGCGATCCTGCGGACACGCTCGGCTGTCTTGGAATTAACTTCATTCTGGTTATTCAACGCTCTTGAAACGGTTGCGACAGAAAGACCGCAGGCGTTTGATATATCTTTGATCGTTACCAAAACGCGACCTCCTTTTGTTATGTTATGAAGAGCTGTAATCGTTTACATTCATCAGTTTATACGAAAAAAATCCTGTTGTCAAGCATCGAATTATGAAAAAAACTGCTTTTTTGCCTGTTTATGACAAAAATCAAGGAAATTTACAATTGTGAAAAGATTTGTAACAATACTGTAACAATTAAGAATGTATGTCTGTGCAGATGCAGTATATTGCAAAGCATCTGAAAAGAAAGTATAATATACATATCTGATCTGCAAGGAGTTAGTTTATGAATCTTGATCAGCTGCTTGATGTTCTGAAAAACGATGAATCATTTATGCAGAATGTTACCTGCTGGCGGGAAGAACCGGCAAGACAGGCTGTTTTCGCACCTTATCCGTCCGGTATAGATGAGAAGATCCCTGCTGCTTTGCAAAAGCGCGGGATCAGCAAACTGTACACGCATCAGGCGGCTTGCTTTGACGCGGCGGAAAAGGGGAAAGATTATGTCGTCGTTACGCCTACTGCCAGCGGAAAGACCATGTGCTACAACCTACCGGTCATTTCCGCTATCCTGAAAAACCCGGACGCGAGAGCGCTTTATCTTTTTCCCACAAAGGCGCTCGCGGCAGATCAGGTGAGTGAACTGTATGATCTGATCACGCAGATGAATGTTGATATAAAGACATATACTTACGATGGCGATACTCCGGGCGAGGCAAGAAAAGCTGTACGGGAGGCAGGACATATCGTGATAACGAATCCCGATATGCTGCATTCGGGTATACTGCCGCACCATACGAAATGGGTGAAACTGTTCGAAAATCTGAAGTTCATTGTGATCGATGAGATCCATACATATCGCGGCGTGTTCGGCAGCAACCTCGCGAATGTGCTGAGAAGACTTATGCGTCTGTGTGAGTTTTACGGAAGTCATCCGCAGTATATCCTCTGTTCGGCCACGATACACAATCCGAAAGAACTTGCCGAGACACTTACAGGGCGTGAGATTACGCTGATCGACAACAACGGAGCCCCGTCAGGATGCAAACATACTGTATTCTATAATCCGCCTGTTGTAAATCAGCAGCTTGGTATCCGCAAAAGCGCTTTGAATGAAACACGCCGGATCGCTGAAAAGCTGGTCAGGAATCACATTCAGAGCATCGTTTTCGCCCGAAGCAGACTGCAGGTCGAAGTACTTACCAGGAAACTGAAGGAACTGGTGGAAGATCCGCTTGGCAATTCCGGCAAGGTGTGCGGATACAGAGGCGGCTGCCTTGCAAGCCAGCGGCATGAGATCGAAAAAGGCCTTCGCAGCGGGGAGATAGAC
>PITV01000262.1 GCA_017577285.1 Clostridiales bacterium | reverse complement strand
GTAGTAGATCAGGACGCTGTCCAGCAGGATCAGGATATTGATGACGGTATAAATGGCGAAAAGGGGACCCCGCTGATAACGATTTTCAGCATCCACACTGAATATGACCGGCACGAACAGGTTGAAGACCAGCAGCAGGACCGCGGCAATGACAACGCCGAGAAGCAGGTATCTGTGGATCCTGTTTATGGTTATGTTCAGATGCTGAAGCATTACATTCATCCAGAAATAGGCGATGCATATATTGGCAAGGTACAGCCAGTTGTTTCCGGCATATACGCACAGCCTCGCGCCCAGACCGGTCTTTCCGTCAAAGCCGAAAGCAAGCGGATCGGCAATGCAGGAGAACAGCACGGAAACGATCAGAAGAAGCCGGTACTTTTTCCCTGCTTTGCCGTCTGTGACTTTCATGGCGCCGGAGATGACCATGACCAGCACCAGCAGGATCCCGAGAAAATTAGCCACAAGAATGCTATCCATATGAATGACTTCCGTCATAGAGGCCTCCCGTTTTTCAGCTCTGTAAACAGCGAGCTGTTTGCCTGTCCTTTGTCTGCATTCATTCTATGCCTTATGCCCGGCAGTGTCAAGAAAAATGAAGCCGGGGGCTGTATATCTGTGATGTTTCTGCGTAAGATCAGACCGGAAAACTGAAATCTAATTATGATCCGACATTTCAGACAGCAGTTTTATTCCCAATACCGTCGCCGGAATTCTATAGTCGGGTGAAAGATTGGAAAGAATGATCACAGCCTCACCGCTTTCAGGCTTAAAGCCAAGATAACAGTTATAATCTCCGGTACCGCCGTTATGCCATACGATGCCGTTTTCATTGTCAATGATCCAGGCCATCCCTATTTCATCCATAAAGATACCCATCGCTTTGTACTGGTCTGTGGAAGCATTGATCGATTTCAACGAATCATGGCATCCGCTGAAATATGAATCATCTTCCAGTTGAATCTGCGCATAATGCAGCATATCTTCAATATCTGATGTAATTGCACCGGCAGCTATATAAGCATCTCCGGGCTTCCAATCCCAGTAATTTCCAAGATCTCCGCTTTGATCGGATATCTGAGTCGCAGAAAGTCCAAGTTCATTTTGCACAAATTCATTGAGCAGGGTCGTGTAATCAGTATCGTACACATTTTCCAATACAAGGCCCAAAACGGCATAACCAAAGTTCGAATAATTATAATCGTAACGATCCTTTTTCATCTCAAGGCGCCCGATCTTATTCAGTACCATGTCTTTGGCAATGCCGAAAAAGTCATTTCTGCCCTTGAAAAAATTCCCTATCATAGGTGATTCAAAATAATATCCCTTATAGCCGGATGTATGGGTCAGCAATTCCTCAATTGTAGGATAGTATTCTCCCGCGGGCAGCGTAAGATAACAGTCAATGGTATCCTTTATGCTGATTTTACCTTCACCGATCGCCTTATTGATCAGTGCAGCAGTAAAAGTCTTTGTCAGAGATCCTATCTCATAGGTATGCAATTCCGGGGGAAGTTCTTTCCCGTTTTCACCATACACCTTATACGAAGCTGTACCGTTTTTAATGATTCCTACAGTAATAACCGCGTCCGGATTGTTCTTTGTTGTATATTCAAGCGCTTCAGCAAAAGTCAGACCCGGCAGTTTTCTCATCTGAACCTTTCCGTATATTATCACTCCGGCGATGACAAGAATTTTGTATTCATCGGACGATATCTCACCGTTTCCCGCCCTGGTAAACAGCTGCTCATCTCTGATCAGCCTTGTCGATCTGTCATGTTCTTCTTCCGGAAAATGCGAGAATGTGTATGGAAGGAAAACGGTGATATTGCGGAGTCAGGTCAGACCAGGAAACTTCTTTCCTTGCAGATTTTGCGCCCGGGAGCAATGTGCAACATTGTGAGAGCAAAATCTGAAACCCGGTCGAAAAAACAGGCGAGCGCAGCGATGCCGAAATTTTCGACCGCAAGCGAAGCGTCAGCGCCCCCGGTCATAATACGCCCGGTTCAAGGATTTTCATTGTCACAGCATCGCAGTCGATCTCCGTCAGCGCGCCGACGGGAAGCACGGTCATGGGCGTTCTGTGAATGTAATCCACATTTTCCAGTATGACCATGTCCGGCCTGTGCACTTCCTCGCGCATGACCTTCAGGATGGTTTCCTCATTGTCATCATCCAGCGGGCCCGTGATCACAGCCTTTGCCCTGTCAAACGCCCCGGCCGCGGCAAACGCGCGCAGTTCGTGCAGTCCCGCCAGTTTGCTGCCGTAAACGCTGCCGTGTTCCAGCGCGATGATGGAATCCTCCCACATATCGGGGCCGGGGAAATACTTCGTTCCCATGATCTGCCAGAGAGGGCCTCCGCAGACCGGCACGATGTGACCTCTCACTTTGCCGGACCCCTGCAGCAGTTTGTAGCCGGTGCCGGGGGTCCAGGGGATCACATCTTTCGGATCCTCGATCTCATCGTTATCCGGGAAGCGGTCATACTCCGCTTCCTTCGATCCCTCTATGACCGTGTAGGTTTTTTTCCAGTCGATGGGGGTGTTCCTTTCCGACGGTCTGATCTCGCCTATCACATCGTTTGAAAACAGGGTCCGCCTGATCGCCGCTTCCGTATACTCATCCAGTTTTCCGGGCTGCGCGAGCGGGGTAAGAACAGTGGGGCCGTAATAGGCGCGGACGCCCGCGTACGCGAAAACAGCCATCCATGTGGCGATATCGGAAAAGCCCATGAATACCTTCGGATGATCGTGAATGACCTGCGGATCGATATACGGAAGGACGCGGTAGGAATCATCTCCGCCCATATTGCAGATGATCCCGTTTACGGAATCATCCTTCAGGGCCTCCATCAGGTCCTTCGCCCTTTTCTCCGGATGGGCATAAAGATATTTGCTTCCCTTGAGCGCGTTTGGCGTTTCGACCACTTTCACATGAAAGATCCTTTCGAATCTCCTTTTGCCCAGACGGTACCTCGGGAGCATATC
>PITV01000261.1 GCA_017577285.1 Clostridiales bacterium | reverse complement strand
CAGCAGTGCTACGCCTACCTCACATGGAAGGGCTTCGCGGACGCCTGCGGGATCAGCGATCCGGAAAAAGTGGCCTTCGTGAACGCCGGCGTGGGCGGCACCGCCTCCAATTTCGGCTTCATGCGCTATCAGCGGGATGTGGTGGACCGGGTGAAGGATGACGACGGCCTGCCCGATGTGGTGATCATCGAGTTTTCGGTGAACGATTACGGCGATCCCACCTCCCACCAGTGCTTCGAATCCATGGTGAAGCAGATCCTGATGCAGCCCAACGAGCCCGTGGTGATCATCCTGTTCGCGGTGTTCCCCAACGGCTTCAACCTGCAGGGGGATCTGCACCGCATCGGCGATACCTATGACCTGATGATGGTGAGCATCAAGGACGGCCCCTTCAAGCTGGTGGGCGACAAGTGGACGAGCAGCGAGTTCTTCTTTGACCAGTATCATCCCACCACGCTGGGCCACGCTGTGATGGCGGACTGCATCCTGGCGGCGGTCACGGATGCCATGGCCCTGCCCGAGAGTGAGCAGGATATCGACCTGGATGTGAAGCCCGCCTTCGGCGTCAGCTACATGGGGCTCAAAACGGTCTACGCCCACGGGGATAATTCATCCATCAGCCTGGATGCCGGCGGTTTCGGCAGCGATGACAGCGGCAGCTACCGCAATCTGCCCCTGGGCCGGGTGTGCGGCGTGAACTTTTTCCACAAAAAGGGAAACAGCGGCGATCCGCTCACCTTCACCGCCTCCTTCAGAAACCTGCTGATCGCCTACCGCGCCACGGGAGACGCCTCCTTCGGCAGGGCGGAGGTGTGGATCGACGGAAAGCGGGCGCGCACCCTGAACGGGAACACCGGCAGCTGGGGCCAGAGCGTGGTGGACCTGATCTATACCAGCAGGGATGCCGCGGAACACACCGTGCAGATCCGCATGGCGGAGGGCGATGAGGAAAAGCAGTTCACCGTCACCTGCATCGGCTACACGCCGTGACACACAAACAATAAAGACCGGCACACAGGAAAAGGGCCGCGGGCGCAATGTCCGCGGCTCTCTTTTTCTTTCCCCGCCCGCCGGGACCGCGGGGAACTGATGATTGCGCCGGGCGGGCGCGGATGATATAATAAAGCGCCGGCAGGCACCGGAAGACCGCCGGAAGCGGCCTTTCAATTCTCATTGCCCCGGCATGGAGGCAGATATTTGAAAACACAGAAAAACATCCTGATCGCGTTCATCCTGAACCTCTCGTTCTCGATCTTTGAATACATCGGCGGGCTGCTGACCGGCAGCGTCGCCATCATTTCAGATTCCGTCCACGATCTGGGCGACGCCTTCAGCATCGGCGTATCCTGGTTTCTGGAAAAGAAGAGCAAAAAGGCGCCCGATGAGAAGTACACCTACGGCTACGCCCGGTTCTCCGTCATGGGCGGGCTCATCACCGTCATGATCCTCATCGCCGGCTCGGTGCTGGTCATCGCGGGCGCTGTGCGGCGCATCATCACCCCGGCCCCCATCAACTATGACGGCATGATCATCATGGCGGTCATCGGCGTGGTGCTGAATTTCGCCGCGGCATGGTTCACCCGGGAGGGCGATTCCATCAATCAGAAGGCTGTCAACCTGCACATGCTGGAAGATGTGCTGGGCTGGATCGTGGTGCTGGCGGGCGCCGTACTCATGAAGTTCACCGATATTTCTGTCATCGATCCCGTCATGTCCATCGCGGTGGCCGTCTTCATCCTGTTCGGCTCTGTCAGGGAACTGCTGCGGGTGGTGGACCTGTTCCTGGTAAAGATCCCCGAGGGCGTTTCGGTGGATGAGATCAAGGCGCATGTGAAAGAGATCGAAGGCGTGGCGGATGTGCATCACATCCACGTGTGGAGCATGGACGGAAACAACAAATACGCCACCATGCACATCGTGACCGATGAAGACGCGGAAGCTGTCAAGCGCGCCGTGCGGGAGGAGCTGGGCGAGCACGGCATCAGCCACGTGACCCTGGAGATCGAGGGCAGTGGGGAAAACTGCGGCGAGGAGCACTGCGAGGTGACGGAATCCGCCGGGGCGGGGCATCACCACCATCATCACTGACGGATATGCCGGCAACCGGACGCGGATGACCGGACAGATGCAGCATAAAGGCAGGGTTTGCAAACAGAACACGGGAAAACGGCGGACAGATCACTGCCCTGTTCAGCCGAAAACACCGATAACGGAAGGATGACTGATAAATGATCCGCTTGAAGGACCTGACCGTTCCGGAAAGACTGAGGCCGGGCGACACGGTGGCGTTCATCTCCATCTCCGGCGGAAGGGCCGGCGACCCGGACATGACCGGAAGATATGAAACGGCAAAGGCGCGCTTTGAGGAGGCCTACGGCGTCAGCGTGGTGGAAACCCCCTGTGCTCTCAGGGGAAAGGACTTTCTCTACAGCCATCCGGAGCAGCGGGCGGCGGACCTTGTATGGGCGCTGGAAGACCCGGATATAAAGGGCATCATCTGCAATATGGGCGGTGACGATTCCTACCGCGTGCTCCCCTTCATCGATCCGCGGATCATCAGCGATCATCCCAAGGTATTCATGGGCTACTCCGATATCGCCACATGGATGGCGGTATTCGCGCACGCCGGCGTGCGGGCCTTCTACGGGCCCAATGTGCTGACGCCCATCGGCCAGCCGGGGAGCTTTGACGCGTATTCAAAGGAGGCCGTCCGCAGGGCGCTGTTCTCCGGTGAGGTCATCGGACAGGTCAGTCCGGCGGAGGCCTGGACCCCCATCGAATGGAAAAGCGGCATCCGCCCGGAAGAGATCATATGGACAAAGGGCGAGGGCTATTCCGTCGTGCAGGGCTCCGGCGCCGTGCAGGGCCGCCTGTTCGTGCTGTGCCCGGGGCCGTTGCAGCAGATCATGGGCACGAAATACTACCCCGAAAAGGAGTTTTTTGACGGCGCGGTGCTGGCCATCGAGCACGGTCAGCCCTACGGCAGCGCCC
>PITV01000260.1 GCA_017577285.1 Clostridiales bacterium | reverse complement strand
AAAGGGCTATTAAAAGGGAAAAAAACGAACTGAAGAACGAGAAGGGAGAAACTGGGTTGGGGAATGTCGGCGAGTGGCGGGGCGAAAAAATAAAGGCCGTAAGGAATGGGTAAAGGGAACCCGCCAGTGAGGGGGTGATCGGCAAAGTCATTTTTGTCGCAGGCGCGGCTACCGCCACTGTCGCGGTGATCACCGTCGCCACCGCCGCCGTAGTGACCGCGGGTCCCCTGGTCCTCGGTGCAGCCGGTATCGGCGCTATGATCGGCGGAGTTGCTCTCAACCAGGATGCCAGAGAGAGGGAAGCGGCAAAGTAAATTGAAAAGCTGTGAAATGAGAAAACGGACAGGGCTGACGCAGCTCCCCTGCCCGTTTTTTTGCGTATATGACCGCGGCGGGGTTTCGTGTACGCTTTCTGTAAAACGCGGCGCGGCACCGTTCGCATCCGTATATAAAAAGCGGGGTCCTGTCTGTTTCTATCTGTGAACGGCGGCGCGGCTTCCGTCCGCGTTCGTATATTGAAGCAAGGGAATATGCCTGTGTCATCCGCATTAAAAATGAAAAGCGCGGCTCCCTGTCCGGCCTGTGCGTGAAGATCTCAAAAAAATAAAAAAGATCATCCCCAAACAGTAGCCCTTTCCTTTTCAGGTTCGTATATATAAATGCCGGCGGGAAAAGCGCCGGACAAAGAATAAAAGAAAGTGCCGCCCGCACAGAGGGCGGGGAAAGAAAGAGGTAAACAAAATGCTGAACAATGTAAAGGCCATGGAAATGAATGAGAACGAACTGGTAAACGCGAACGGCGGCGCCTGGTACAACGATGTGATCGACTGGTGCGGCGACAGGGTGGATGATGTGACGGACTGGTTCTCCGATACCTACAATGAGGGCATGACGGGCAAGATCATCGCGATCTCCGGAGCGGCTGTCTTCAGTGCCGCGGCGCTCACCACTGCTGCTGTCGGTGCCGTTACGGCGGGTCCCCTGATCGTCGCTGCCGCCGGGATCGGCGCTTTCATCGGCGGAGCCGTGATGGTCCAGGATGCCACCAACCGGGAAAAGCAGAACAAACAGAAAAAGTAAACATAAAGCAAAGTTTGAAAAAAACGGACAGGGCTGACGAAGCTCCCCTGTCCGTTTTGCTGTATGGACGCGTCCGCGCGGTACGCGTTATTTCTGCCTGTCCGCGCCGCTTTCCTCCGGCGCCGCGGCATCCGGCGCCTTTTCCGTGCTTTCGCCGAAAAGCAGGGCGATGATGACGCCGATGGCGAAGCAGATCACCGCTTCCACGATCCACAGCACGCTGATATTTTCATACAGGCTTTTGTTCATCAGGATCACCACCGGGCTGGCGGCCACCATGCCCAGGATGCCGCAGTAGGTCCAGCCCTTCCAGTGCCTGAACAGGAAGGCGATGAGCCTTGCGATGCCGAAGAAGCCGGCGATGATGCCGAGGCCGAAGGGCAGCAGGATGCCCACATTGTGCAGCACCATGCTCCAGTCGCCGCCGGTGAGGCCGTGCAGCAGATCCGGAATGGCGCCGGTCACGATGGGCTCGTAATAGCCCAGGGTCTTCAGCATCATGCTGCCGGATACGCCGGGCACCACCATGGTGGCGCTGGCGATGACGCCCAGCAGGAACAGCTTGATGACCTCGCCGAAGCTCAGCACGATCTCGGTGGAGGTTTCGCCTTCCATCACCTTCTGCAGCACCACCAGGCCGAAGAACAGCAGGAACAGCAGGGCGCCCTGCCAGCCGGTCCTCGTGCCCTTCATCTCATGCAGGATGAAGGGGAGACTGCCCAGGATAAGCCCGATGAACAGGGCGTTGGTGGGCAGGGGGAATCTTGCGAAAGCGGCCTTCAGGCCGATGGCGCCCGCCAGGATGGCGTTGGCCATGCCGGCCAGATAGGGCAGCCGGGTGATGAAGCATTTTCTGAACTGCTTGAACAGATGGTTGATGGACCAGATGATGGTGTCATAGATGCCCATGCTCACCATCATGGTGCCGCCGGATACACCGGGAATGACATTGGCGAGGCCGATGACGATGCCGCGAAGCACCTGCATCAGCCAGTTACCGATCTTTTTCATGTATGTGTCCTCGATTTCTGAAATCGTTGAGTTTTTCCTGCGGATGGCCGCGCGTTTCCCGCGGCGGGGCCTTTATTCGCCGAGAAGGAGCCTTCTCTGGTTTTCAAACATCAGCTCGTCCGCGTATTCCTGCCCCACCAGCTCTTTCAGCGTCGCGTAGGCCTGCGTCATGTTGGGATGGCGGTCGGGCATATCGTGGGTATCGGTGGCGACAAAATCCACAACGCCCTCTTTGAACAGCTTTTCGATGAACCTTCTGCGGAAGAACCCCTGCCTGCGCGTCACGGTGTGGGCGTTTACCTGGATCAGGCAGTTGAATTCATCCTTCAGCTCCAGGATCCTGTCGATCTTGTTCAGGCAGTCATAGCGCTCCACATGGGCAATGATGGGGGTGTAGCCCGCGTTGCCGATCTGCCGCATGGCCTCCGTGATGCGGTGCAGGCTGTTATCCGGCATGAATTCCACCAGCATGCAGGGAGAACCCGCCATGTCCCGCACCCGCCGCTCCTGAATGAAGCGCTCCGTCTGGGAGGTGTACAGGATCTCCGCGCCGGTGTACAGCTTCAGCCCGATGCCTTCGCTTTCGATCCATTCCCGGGTCTGCTCCAGATGCTCCAGATACACATCATCCTTGAACTCGGCCTTTCCCGGCGTCACATGGGGGCTGGTGATGATGGTGTCGATCCCGTCATCCACGCATTCCCGAATCAGCGCCTTCGTCACGTCAAAGCTTCTCGCGCCGTCATCGATGCCCCAGATCACATGACTGTGAATATCGCAAAACATATATGCCGCCTCGCAAATGTTGATCGCGGATCATCGCATAAATCCACATCTTATATCTTATCACGCCGCGCGCCAGCGTGTCAATCGGGATCGCACTGTCCGGGGTGGCATTGAGA
>PITV01000259.1 GCA_017577285.1 Clostridiales bacterium | reverse complement strand
AAGCAGATCGGTCTGTAATATGCATGATCATCCTTGAAATGTCTTTTTGAGCGTTTTTAAGCCAGTTTCAGCGTTTTTTGATGTTCATATGTCTGTTTGTCTGTTTTCAGCACACAGCGCTCAGACGTCAGAAAAAGCAGGCTGCCGGAGCAGTCTGCTTTCCGCACATACCTTCTGACCGTTACGCTGCCGGAGCAGTTTCAAAGAGCAGCGTAAACAGTACAGCCAGTACGATGAATATGATGCCGATCAGGCACAGATACCAGAAGCTTTCAGTCTTTCTGCCTTCCGCCTTCGACTTGCAGTACTCGTAATAGGTCATCTTGCTCCGTTCCCTGTTCTTCTTCAGGAAAGGCAGGATCACCATATTCACAGCAAAGCCGAAGATGTTGAAAACGCCCTCCCCGGCAACGAACATCAGCAGTGAAAACGCCACAAACAGGATCCCGGGAACAAAGAAGGCATCAGAGAGGCAGCGGTACAGCGCGCTGCTCTCAGTCTCGGAGAAGCCTCCCTTTATGGCGAACACGCCGATGCCGAGCGCCACAGCGATCAGTGTCGCTGTCAGATACTTTATCCGGTTCTTTTCCAAGATATTTCCTCCGGCTCAGTGGTCACCGGATCACTTGATCCCCAGTTCCCTGCAGTATTTTTCATACTCGGGCTCATTGCAGTAAATGAAGTGACCGGGCACGATCTCTTTCAGTTCGGGCTTGGATACGGAGTAATCATGTTCGGAAGCGGGGTTGTAAGTGATCCTCTTGCGGTTCTTCTCATACTCCGGATCGGG
Source organism: Clostridiales bacterium (assembly GCA_017577285.1). Lineage (GTDB taxonomy): Bacteria > Bacillota > Clostridia > Christensenellales > Aristaeellaceae > ZC3RG03. The sequence goes on along the minus strand of PITV01000259.1, from coordinate 2,258 downwards.
GTACGGAATAGCCGACAGCAGAGACTTGGTGTAGGGATGCAGAGGATGCGCGAACAGTTCATCGGATGTGGTCATCTCAACGATCTTGCCGTAATACATAACGGCGATACGGTCGGAGAAGAATTTCACAACGCTCAGGTTATGAGCAATGAACAGGATGGTCAGGCCCATGCTTTCGCGCAGTTCATTCAGCAGGTTCAGCACCTGCGCCTGAATGGACACATCCAGAGCGGAGATAGGCTCATCAGCAATGATCAGATCGGGTTCCATGATGACCGCGCGGGCGATACCGATGCGCTGGCGCTGTCCGCCGGAGAACTCATGGGGATAACGGTCCATATGCTCAGGCACAAGACCAACCAGTTCCAGCATTTCAACCACCTTGCGGTTGATGTATTCGCTGTCTTTGACACCGCGGATCTTGAGTCCCTCGGCGATGATCTCGCGCACCGTCATACGGGGGTTGATGGAAGCAATGGGATCCTGGAAAATCATCTGCATCTTGGTCATGATGTTTTCCTTCTTCACGTGAGCGAGCTGCTGCTTGTAGACCGCAGTACGCTGTGCGATCAGAGCGGGATCATCCAGCTGTTTAACATCCTGCTCGTAATCCTCCGCCAGCTTCTTCTTCGCCTTTTCGCGGTACATCCGGGTGCTGTTCTTCTTCTCGATGCGGGATTCCATGGTATGGATATAGGCATTGGAAGTGTCAGCGTCATACTGCTTGCTCAGTTCCGCCAGCTTGGCCCTGCACTGGCTGATCACAGCCTGATCGCCGTTCTTCTGGGCCTGCTTCAGCTGGCGTCTGATCATCATTTTGTTCAGTTTATAGTCATTCTTCAGCTGACGGAGCAGGGTGCTCAGTCCCTTCTCGGTGGTGGAGATGCGCTGTCCCTTGAAATACACATCGCCGTCAGTCGGGTCATACAGATTGATGATGGTACGGCCGGTAGTGGTCTTTCCGCAGCCGGATTCGCCCACCAGTCCGAATACTTCACCCTTCTTGATGAAAAAGCTGATATCATCCACAGCCTTGTTGACATAACTCTTGCTGCGGAAATACTGTTTCAGGTGTTCGACCCTCAGCAGAACATCACTGTCTTCTTCCTCAACGCCGTTCTTCACCTTGCAGCGCTTCAGCACATAGCGGTTCAGCAGGATCGAGATCAGGATGCTGATCAGGACCAGCGCCGCGCCCACTGTCCAGAAGAGCCAGGTATATTCAGCCTGCTTCCACAGTACGGCGGGGATATTCAGCCCCACGCGGACGCACAGATTGTTCAGTGCTCTCGGGATCAGCAGGATGATGTTTCCGGCAGCCTGCAGGATCACAAGAAGGATCCTCGGGATGAAAAGGAGGATATTGACGATCACAGAAGCCGATCCGCCAAAGTCTACGGGAGACCAGCTCCAGTAAGAGAATCTGTGATCAAACTTCACCTCGGCACGGTCATCCGCGTCCTTGAGGACTGCAGCGGAAAACTCAGCCATAAAAGCGGGGAATGTAGTCTGCTTATAGGTTCCGGCTTCCTTTTCCACCGCCGCGTTGATCTCTTCATAAGTACCGAAGAAATCCTTCTTGGTATCGGTCAGAAGTCCGTTCAGACAGACCACGAAACGGCCGTAGGAGATCTGGGTATCCGGATATTTCTGAAGATACACGGAATACACATCGCGGTAATAGGCTTCAAAGTCCACATCCTCACCGGCAGCCTTCGCTTCGATCAGATCAACGAAGTGCTCCATCGGATTGCTCTGAGCCTCGGCTTTTTCCTCATTGCGCACGATTTCAAGAGCCGCCTGATACACATCCCAGGTCATCTCTTCACTCAGATACGCGTCAATGGTCTTGGTGCCGCCTTCAGCTTTATACGCATTATACAGGTTCAGGATCGTACCGGAGAATTCCACAAAGGAACCGGCTTCTTCCCCGTGTTCGGCGGACAGACCGTCATAATAGGCTTTGCACGCGTCACGATAGGAAACGGCAAGCGCCTTCTTGCCCTTTTTGATCGCGCTGGCGCTGTCGATCTGCTGATACAGACCGATCAGGTCCTTCTCATCCTGCACATTCTCAAGAGAAGCGGCGTGTTCCAGCACACGGCTGCGAAGCGCTTCACTCTCATAGGAACGGCAGATCTTCTGAGCGTTTTCCTCTTCCACGCGGGCTTCACCCTCGAGGATGCCATCTTCAAGATAGGCGAATCTTTCGGCGATCTCGGCCTTTCTATCGCTGTCGGAAGGCTTTGTTTCCGCTG
>PITV01000258.1 GCA_017577285.1 Clostridiales bacterium | reverse complement strand
GGAGCCTTTGATGCGGGTTTTTCAGTTTCAGGGACGGTGTTCCCTTCTTCTCCATGATTGCATGACGAAACAGGCTCTTCCCCGTCCGGAGAAGCATTTTTTCTGAGATCCTGCTCATCCGTCATGTCATTCACCATCCATCTGCCACTTACTAACCACTCTTCGCCATCTCCCCGCTATTTTAACCCACTTTTTGAAAAGAATCAAGTATTTTTCTTTACACTGTTTTCGTCTTAGGGAAACATGATTTAACAATTTCGTATTGATTTTAAGATTTATAGAAACGCCTGTTCGGATATAAATCAGATCAGGCAATGAAAGAAAATGATGCCATTTCATTATTTGTGCATATTGTATAAATTTTTATCATATATTTGTGCATATCAATGAAATATAATGTAAAATTCTGGAAGTTATGCCGGCTGATTTGTTACAAAAAATTAAGAATTTTTCATTTGTTTTCCGGTGTTGTCTTATCCTGAAGAAAGGATGAAATAACAGTCCCGCTCCTCCACCTGTAAGGTCTTCTCTTCCACTTTTCATCCCGATCCCGGCAATAAAATGCGCTTTTCAGGGTTATCTCATATTTTCCGGACCATTTTGTGGGTCATATCCACCACTTTTCCGGTCAGAAAGCAGCCTATCACTCCACTTTTTATATCTTCCCATATTCATTGATATATTAAAAAAGTGCCCGAAAGTGGTATTTTCTCCCCTTTCAGGCAAAACAAAAAACCGGCCAGTCCCCTTCCGGGAACAAAGCCGGTCAAAATCACATTCTATTTGATCTGTGCCAGTTTAAAACCGATCTGATCACATGCGACACAATGATAATTTATTCCTTCCGCTTCTCCATTGAAAACATTGATGCCTACACCGTGCAGATGTCCGTACACCACATGGGAAACCGGATATCTGCTGATCAGCTCAGATACTTCCGTCGCGTTTCCGTTTTCATCCACGGGAGGATAATGACACAGCACGATCATTTCCCCCTCCAGCAGCCTCGCCCGTTCAAGGCTCATTTCAAGCCGCATCAGTTCACGCTTGTATATCTTTCTGTCATCGGCGGTCTCAGTGCTTCCCCAGCCTCTGGTACCGCAAAAAACGATATCCCCGATCTTCAGCGCGTCATTCTGCAGGGCATACATTTTTTCAGGCAGGCACTCTCTCACCCTTGTGACGGTGCTCCACCAGTAATCGTGATTTCCCCGCAGTATGATCTTGATCCCGGGAAGCCTGCCGATCATCTGCAGATCCGGCAGCGCATTCTCCAGCTGCATGGCCCAGGAGATATCACCGGGGATCAGCACCACATCCTCTTCCCCGACCTTCTCCTGCCAATCAGCACTTATCCTGTCAAAATGACCTGTCCAGTGACCGCCGAATACATCCATCGGCTTGTTATCGCCGCCCTGAAGATGCAGATCACCGATCGCGAATACCCGCATCAGATCTCCTCGTCTTCCTCGTCCTCGTCCTCATCATCTTCCTCTTCACCCATAGCTTCAAGAGAAAGACTGTTTTCCATATCGCCGAATTCCTTGTTGGGGATATCTTCCTGAATATCCGGAATGATCTCATCCATGGAACTGACAGGATCGATCTCCAGATTGGGTTCAGAAATGGAGATGGGCTCGTCATCCATGGGTCTTCCCTGCTGTTCGTTCATTTCTTTCAGGCAGAAATGGCATACATCCCTTCCGGGAAGCACAGGATTCTCATTACAGATCGTGCACATTTCCACTTCGTCACGGTTGTCTTCGCCCTTCATTTCGCGGCGGCATACCTTGCAGAATTTCTCAGTCTCGTCAATATAGTTCAGCTCACAGCGCGGACATTTTCTCAGCATAACATTTCCTCCGGTCTCATTTTTCGCAAGGGGATTATACTACTAAACATATGCACATGCAATACATAAATTTAAAAATTTTTCATACAATTTTTGTCATATCAGGCAGGTTTGTTTCCGGATATTACATCTGTAGATTTTTTATTGAAATGTATCCCGTTATGTAACCGTTTCGCGGTCTGTCAAAGGAAAAACGGTCCGCTTTCGTCACACAAAAAAACCGGAGAGATTTCTCCCTCCGGTCGCAAGTTTATTCTGCTGAAGATACTCAGAACCGCTGCATTTCCTCGATCAAGCCGCGCAGTTCACTGATCTTCACGCGCTTCTGCTCCATAGTGTCACGGTCACGGACAGTGACAGTATCAAAATTCTCACTGTTTTCATCGGTGGTGTCAAAGTCCACAGTGATGCATACAGGCGTGCCGATCTCATCCTGACGGCGGTAGCGCTTGCCGATGGAACCGGTCTCATCGTATTCCACCATGAAGTACTTGCTCAGTTCTTCATACACTTCCGTGGCCTTCGCGCCCAGCTTGTTCTTCTGCAGAGGCAGAACAGCGGCTTTGAAGGGAGCCAGAGCGGGATGCAGATGAAGCACCACGCGCATATCTCCGCCCTCCAGATCCTGCTCCTCGTAAGCGTTGCACAGGAAGGCCAGCACGGCGCGTTCCACACCAAGGGAGGGTTCCACGCAGTAGGGGATGAACTTCTCATTGGTCACGGGATCCATGTATTCCAGTGCCTTGCCGCTGTGGTTGCTGTGGCAGGTCAGGTCATAATCCGTACGGTCAGCAACGCCCCACAGTTCACCCCAGCCGAAAGGGAACAGGAATTCGAAATCTGTGGTCGCCTTGGAATAGAAGGCAAGTTTCTCGGGCTCATGATCACGCAGACGCAGATTTTCTTCCCTGATACCCAGCTTCAGCAGCCAGTCACGGCAGAAAGAACGCCAGTAGTTGAACCATTCCAGATCCTCACCGGGCTTGCAGAAGAATTCCAGTTCCATCTGTTCGAATTCACGGACACGGAAGATAAAGTTGCCCGGGGTGATCTCATTGCGGAAAGATTTGCCGATCTGAGCGATACCGGCAGGCAGCTTCTTGCGGCTGGTACGCATCACGTTCAGGAAGTTGACAAAGATGCCCTGAGCGGTCTCGGGACGCAGATAGATCTCGTTTCCGGCGCCTTCGGTAACACCCGCAAAGG
>PITV01000257.1 GCA_017577285.1 Clostridiales bacterium | reverse complement strand
AGGCAGAATGATCATTCCGGCCTCTTTCCGTGAGGCACTGGGAGATACTTTTGTTACAACACTGACCCTGGATCAGAAAGCAATAGCGATCTATCCCACAAAGGAATGGCTGAAACAGCAGGAGATGCTGGATGAACTGCTGCAGAAAGACATTCACACGCGGAAACTGGTTGAACACATATGCAAATATTCCTTTACAGATACTGAAACAGACGCGCAGGGAAGGCTGCTTCTTCCGAGTAAACTGCGCAATAAAGTACTCGGTGACGCAAGAGAGATCGAAGTGAGCGGCGCCAGGACCTATATCCGTGTGGTAAGCGCTCAGTACGCACTGGATGAAGATGAAGAGTTTGACCGGGAGTTCCCGGATGTTTATGACTTTATTGCCAGCGTGCAGCAGAAATAAAAGAAGGAGGATGGATGAATGTCACGCATTCGCGGGAATAACAAATATGTAACAGCCGGTATACGTTCCGTGCCCAATCAGTTCGCTCAGGTCCGCGGCAATGTCCGTCTTCCCGGCGGTGATGTGAACGAACGGATACATGAGGATGTATTCAGCGCTCAGGACAGCGGACTGCGTGCCCGCAGGAGAGGTCCCCTGCTGATGAGCACAAAACTGGCCGCGTTCATTCTTGTTCTTATCATTGCTGTGTTCGGCTTTATCATCGGCGGTAAGGAGATCGCGAGACAGTCGATCGCCTGCGATATCAACGGGATCAATGAGAGCCTTGATCAATTGATCGCTGAAAATGCGGACAACCAGAAGCAGGTGAATGAAGCAAGAGATCCCGCTAAAGTGTGTTACCTGGCAGTCAATATCCACGGCATGGTAAACAGTCTCGGTCAGGAAGCGGTATATATCACCCTGGACGGATACGGCGGATATACCGCGCAGCGCAGCATCAACGGCTACGGCCTGCAGGCGGCGAACACGATGCAATAATGTTTCATCCGGAGGCAATAAAATATGAAACTGTCTGAATTGGCCCGGGCAGCCGGACATGAGCTGATCAGCGTCAAGGGCGATTGTGAAATAAGGGATATCTCGATGAACAGCCGTCAGAAAATGAATGACGGGCTGTTCTTCTGCGTATCAGGGGCACGCTTTGACGGACATAAATTCGCTGGGGAAGCCATCGGGAACGGCGCCGCTGCGCTGGTGGTGGAGCATTATCTTGAATGTGATGTACCCCAGATACTGGTGCATAACACCCGCCTTGCCATGAACGGCATGGCGGCGGCGTTTTTTGACTATCCCGCCAATAAACTGAAGATCTTCGGCGTGACCGGCACCAAGGGAAAGACTACCACCAGTTATCTGATCAAATCGATCCTGGAAACGGCAGGCTATAAGGTGGGCCTGATCGGCACCACAGGTAATATGATCGGAAACCGGTATCTCAAGAGCGAATTCACCACGCCCGAACCGATCGATCTGCACCGTACATTCCGGCAGATGGTGGATGAGGGAGTGCAGTGCGTGAGCATGGAAGTGTCCGCTCACGCCATTGAAATGAAGCGCCTGGAAGGGATCTGCTTCGAAGCGGGCTGCTATACCAATCTGTCACAGGATCATCTTGATCTTTTCGGCACCATGGAAAGGTACTTCGAGTGCAAGAAGAGCTTCTTCACGCCGAAATGGATCAACAATGCCGCTCTGAACGTGGATGAGGAGACGACAGGCCGTATCATGGACGGGATCAAAGTTCCGTATTCCACCTACGGCATCTGCGAAAACGCGGATATTTATGCCCGCGATATAGAGATCAGCGAAAACGGCGTCAGCTTTGTGATGAAACTGTTCGCTGTCAGCGAATATCCGATCCATTTGAAGATGACCGGCATGTTCAATGTTTACAACGCGCTGGCTGCCGCCGCGGTGGGCCTGATCGCCGGTGTCAGCCCCGAGGATATCCGGAAGGGGCTTGAAGCCGTAAAGGGCGTGCCCGGACGGTGTGAAATGCTGGATACCCATACGGACTACAAGGTGCTGCTGGACTACAGCCATTCCCCGGACGCACTGGAGAATATCCTGACTGCCGTGCGGCAGTTTGCCAGAGGGCGTGTCATCTCGCTGTTCGGCTGCGGCGGTGACCGGGACACCGGAAAACGTCCCATCATGGGTGAGATCAGTGGAAAAATGGCGGATTTTACCATCCTGACCAGTGATAACCCCCGCACGGAAGACCCGATGGATATCCTTAACGCCATTGAGGAAGGCATCAGGCCTACCGGAGGCATGTACAAGGTGATCGAAAATCGCCGCGAAGCCATCCGTTATGCATTGACCATCGGCCGTGAAGGTGATATCATAGTTCTGGCCGGAAAAGGCCATGAGACCTATCAGGAGATCATGGGTGTAAAACGTCCTTTCAACGAGAAGACCATCGTGCAGGAGCTTCTTGATGAAATGAACGGGAAAGCGTAAAAGGAAAGCTGGAATACGGAATGCTTTTTGTATTGTTTGGTTCACTTCTGGCGGCTTTCGCGATCATGCTGATCGTGATGCCGAAGTTTCTGCCCTTTCTTAAAAAACTGAAATTCGGTCAGACGATCTATGATCTGGGCCCTCAGGCTCATCTGGCCAAGCAGGGCACGCCCAACATGGGCGGTATCGCCATCGCGGGAGCGACGGTCCTGGTGGCTGTTACAGTCGCGATGTTCCGCTGTGAGAGCTACGGAACGGCCAACCGGCTGTGGCCTCTGCTGTTCACGATGCTGGGCTCTATGGCGATCGGTTTCGCGGACGACTATATCAAGGATGTCAAGAAAGATCATGAGGGACTGAAGCCGAAGCAGAAACTGGCGGGCCAGCTGGTGCTCGGGATCATCGTTTCGGTGTACTGCTATTTCTTTGTGGGTCATGATGTGCTTCTGCCCTTCACCAGCGGAAAAACATGGGATCTGGGCATTTTCTACATTCCTCTGATGACGGTGCTGATCATGTTCATGACCAACAGCGCCAACCTTCAGGACGGTGTTGACGGCATCCTTTCCACCGTGACCATGGTGGGCATGATGGCGTTCGGACTGATCGCTGTGAAACTGGACGATGC
>PITV01000025.1 GCA_017577285.1 Clostridiales bacterium | reverse complement strand
CCCTTCGATCGCGGAACTCAAATACACGTCAGGCGTATTCGGTGTGGATGACAATGTTATTATGCCTGAGATATATGTACTTCCCTGCGGAAGGATATACGGTCAGGTACTTCACGGTGATGAACCGGTGACTATGAGTGTTGAATTGCGCGGGACATCCATTGATATCATCTATGCGGCACAAGCTGATGAGAACGGATATTTCGACATTTCCAGGATCCTGCCTGATACATACATGATCGTGTTCACTTTGGATGATGACTATGTGTTCGGAGCAAAGACAAATGCGCTGATCGGCGCGTATGATGAAAACAGGCGTGAAATCGAGTGTGAGATCGGCGTTGGACAGGTGATGCAGGATGTTAAAGTGGATGCCGCATTGACCGGCACGGTGAATGGTTACATTTTCTTTGACTATTCAGGCGACGGCGATGCTGAAAATGTGCTGAATACGCCCTGTGACAGCGGCGTTACGGTTGATCTGATCAGGAACGGAGCTGTTGTTTCAACTGTGACCGCGGACAGCACCGGCTGCTTCGTTTTTGAAAAAGTGATCCCCGCATCGGATTATCAGGTCGTAACTTCTTTGCAGGATGATATGCGCATAACATTCCCGAAGACGGATACAGTTTCCTTGTCTGTTGCAGACGGAGAGGATGATTTGCAGGTAAATATCGGTATCGTACAGTATGCCTCCATCAGCGGATCTGTTTGGAATATCGGCAATTCTATGGGTGCTGTGTCAAATATCCATGTGTATCTGTACAATGAATATGTAAACGGTCCGATCGCAGAATGTCTGACAGATGAAAACGGAGCGTTCCTGTTCGATACACTTGAACCCGGTTCCTGTTATCTTGCTGCTGATCTGCCTGATGGATATCTGTTCGCCAGAAAGTCGGATACGGTTTCACATGCAAGTTACATCTTCGATGATGATGAACCGGTTATGATAGAATTGTCCATGGGTACAGCCGCAACAGCTTGTGATATCGGCATCGGTGCTCCCGGCAGGATCGGTGATTACGCGTGGCTTGATATCAACGGAAACGGTCTGATCGATATCGGAGAACCTCAGCTTCCCGGGATTAGGATCGAAATGTACATGGGAAATGAACTTGTCGCGGAGACATATTCCGATGAGTATGGATATTGGGATTTCACAGACATGTATCCCGGTGAGTATACCATGAAAGTGTATATGCCTGCTGAAGTTATGACCACTCTGCACAGGGACGATTTTGTAAATGTCAACAGTATTCTTCCTTCCGGTCTGACCGGCACTGCGGGAGTGACTGTGTATGTACCCAGCAATGAAAGAGATCTGGCCTGTGACCTCGGTTTCGTGTGTATCGATGAAAATGTGCTGCCTGAAGCAGTGAAGGATCTTCCGACGATCGACTGGAGCTTTAACGGAAAGAAACAGTACAATTTCGATTGATATCTGCAGAAAAAAACCTGATTGCAAAAACAAAACGGCTGGCAGAGGATGATCCTCAGTCAGCCGTTTTTGATAGATTCTTTTTAAATTTACTGATGATCTGAAACGTTCATTTTCAGCATATCCGCCGCGTGTACTTTTGCGCTTTCATAATCTCCGCCGAGCATCCGGGCAATCTCGCTGATACGTCCCTGTTCATCAAGCAAAGAAATACTTGTACTTGTACGGCTTCCGTCAAATGCTTTCTCCACCAGATACTGATGCTGAGCCATGGACGCGATCTGCTGCAGATGAGTGACGCACAGGATCTGTTTATTGACGGAAAGCGCCCTCATCTTTTCAGCTACTTTCTGGGCTGTAACACCGGAAATGCCCGTATCGATCTCATCAAAAATCATGCTTGGAACGCCTGTAGACTGCATTCCGACTGTTTTGATGGCCAGCATGATCCTGCTCAATTCGCCTCCGCTGGCGGTTTTTGACAGCGGCTGCATGCTTTCACCCCGGTTGGGAGAGATCATGAAGGAAGCAGTTTCATTTCCGGCAGATGATGCATCGCATGAAACAAGGTTCACATAGAAACGTGTTCCGCTCATATTCAGATCCGCAAGCTGTTTTTCCATTTCTTTCTCGAAATGCCCGGCCAGTTTTTTGCGGGAGGCAGTAAGAACCGCGGCGGCATCGTCATAGGCAGAACGTGATTTCTCTTCCGCCTTTTCACATTCATAAAGAAGGGTGTCCATATCGTCAAAATCGTTAAGTAGACTGTTGATCACATCCAGTTTATCAAGCATGTCTCCGGTCGTTGCTCCGTACTTCCTGGATAGCCGGCGAATCAGATCCAGCCGCACTTCGATCTCTTCCAGCCGGTCTTCATCGCTTGGAAGTTCATTGCGGATATCACGCAATGTCAGACCGATATCCTCAAGATCATAGTAAGCGTCTGTAAGCCTTGATGCCAGCTCGGAGAAACGGGGATCAAGCCCGGAAATATCCAAAATCTCTGCGGACGCGCTTTTTACAAGATGCATGGCGCTGGGGGATGAGGAATACACCTGATCATAGGCGCTGTCGATACGGGAAGTGATCTTTTCAGCATTGCGGAACATGTCACGTTCATGAGTCAGTTCTTCTTCTTCGTTACGCACAAGATGAGCGGAATCAAGTTCCTTCTTCTGGTACATAAGAAATTCCATTTTCTCAGATTTTTCAAGGCTGAGTTTCCTGAGACGCTCTGATTCCAGATGCTTGCTGTGCCATTCTGAATAACGCTGTTTGACGGTATAAACCAGTTCAATATGATCCTTCCCGCCAAATGAATCAAGGTATCCAAGGTGCGTTTTATCATTCATCAGGCTCTGGTGCGCGTGCTGACCGTGAAGATCCATCAGAAGGGATGTGAGCTGCTGATAAAGATTCAGCTGCCAGACAAGACCGTTCACACGGCATATGCTGCGTCCGCTGTCCGTTATCTCACGGCTGAGTATCAATTCGTTGTTCTCACATACGGTGTCCTGCTGCTCCAAAAAAGAAAGAGCCTCCGGAGAATCATTCAGATTGAAGATTCCTTCCACAAAAGCCCGTTTTTCGCCGGTGCGTATCATCTCTTTGCTGCTCTTGCCGCCGAGCAGCAGGCTGATCGAATCGATCAATATGGATTTTCCAGCGCCGGTCTCACCAGTCAGCGCATGAAATCCGCTGAAAAACGAGATCGTCAGCTGATTGATCAGCGCGATATTTCTGACTGTTAGTTCGCTAAGCATATCAGTGCAGGATCTCCTTGAATCTGTCAACTACATAGGGCGTTTCGGCATTTGTCCTGACAATGACAAGGATCGTGTTGTCTCCCGCCATTGTGCCGAGGATCTCTTCCCACTCCATGCTGTCGATCGCTTCGGCTGCAACATTGGCGCTTCCGGACAGTGTTTTGATCACGATGATATTATTGGCATAGGTGATGGAGAGAACACTGTCAACAAACATGCGCACGAAGCGGTCATTATGACTCTTTTCGGATTTCTCGGCAGCGGCATATTTATAATATCCGTTTTTACCGAGGATCTTGACAAGACGAAGCTCCTTGATATCTCTGGATACAGTTGCCTGTGTTACATTGATGCCCATGGAACGGAGCTCACTGGCCAGTTCTTCCTGGGTTTCGACATCCTTGTTTGCAATATTATTCAGAATCGTTGTTTGTCTGGCGTTCTTCATAATGATCACTCCGAATCTAAACTACGATAATATCGCTGATATACTGTACCACGATAATATACAAAAATCAATGAATATGCAAAAAATATGCATTTTGTATACATAATTATTTACTGAGCAATTCAATAATTGACCGTTCTTTTACTATTGCGGGCATTTATGCATAATGATATAATATGCAGGGATTCGGGATCGCGTTAGAAGGAGGTGCCGTGCGTGGAAAAACTGCCGAAAGTATGTGTTATCGGCGGCATGAATATCGATATTCTGGCATATCCTGACAGTGAGATCATCATGCGCGACAGTAATATAGGGCATGTATCCATGCGTCCCGGCGGAGTAGGCAGAAATATAGCATCGATGCTTTCAAGCCTTGGATGCAGCACAGGGCTCATGACCGCCCTTGGTACAGGCGATCTCGCGCTTATGCTCGATTCTGATTGCAAAATGAATGGGATTGATCTTGGTATGTCTGTAAAGACGGAACATCAGCCGTCTGTTTATATGGCCGTTCATGACAGTTCAGGAGATATGCTTGTCGCGGTCAATGATATGGATATCATGTCATGTATTACGCCTGAGTTGATCCATGAAAAGGCAAAACAGATCGATGCTTATGATATGTGTGCCGTGGATGCGAACCTTTCAGAGGAAGTACTGAGAGCAGTCGTCAAGGAGGTAAGCATTCCTGTTATTATCGATCCTGTCAGTACTGAAAAAGCAATGAGATGCTTGCCTGTGCTTAACGGACTGTACGCCATTAAACCGAACCTGATGGAAGCAAGAACGATGACAGGAAAAAACAGCGCTGATGAATGTGCTTCTGCTTTGCGGCAGATGGGTGTCAGGAATGTGTTCATTTCTATGGGCAAAGATGGTGTATATTATGACGGCGGGAGCGAGCACGGTTTCCTTGGTGTGCAGAATGTTATTACTTCATCTCAGACCGGTGCAGGAGACGCGATGCTCGCCGGATTGATCATTTCCATGTATCAGCAAAAAAGCCCGTCAGAATGCGCGAAATACGCACAGAAGACAGCTTTTAATTATTTGACGAGAAAAAATGAAAAGAACTGACAGAAGGAGAAACAGTATGTTGAAGGATTACTTGAAGATCTCGGAACGGGTACAGAAAGCGCTTGATCAGGGAAAGCCGATCATTGCACTGGAAAGCACGATCATCAGCCACGGTATGCCGTATCCTCAGAATGTTGAAACAGCGCTGGCCTGTGAACGGATTGCCCGTGAAAACGGAGCCGAACCGGCTACCATTGCTATCATCGGCGGAAAACTGTGTGCCGGGCTGACAGAAGAAGAGATCGACTATCTCGGAAGAGAAGGAACAAAGGTCACGAAGGCAAGCCGCAGAGATATTCCGTATCTTTGCGCTAACGGGAAGGACGGAGCCACAACAGTGGCGGCGACCATGATCATTGCCGCGCTGGCCGGAATCAAGGTATTTGCAACGGGCGGTATCGGCGGTGTACACAGAGGCGCTGAAACAACGATGGATATTTCGGCTGATCTGGATGAACTGGGAAAGACCCCCGTTGCTGTTGTGTGCGCCGGAGCGAAATCAATTCTTGACCTGGGCCTTACGCTTGAGTATCTTGAAACGAAGGGCGTTCCTGTATACAGTTATCAGACAGAGGAACTGCCCGCTTTCTATACAAGAAAAAGCGGTTTTAAGACGGATGCCCGCATTGATGAGCCTGAGGAATTCGCTGCTATCATCCGTGCTCAGTGCGAACTGGGTTATCCCGGAGGCATGCTGATCTGCAACCCGATTCCTGAAGAGTATTCTATGCCGTTTGAAACGATCAATGCAGCCATCAATGAAGCATTGCGTCAGGCTGATGAACAGGGCATAAAGGGGAAAGCGACTACCCCGTTCCTGCTCGCAAAGGTATGCGAACTGACAGGCGGAGAAAGCCTCAGGAGCAATATTCAGCTGGTTTTCAATAATGTACGTCTCGCGTCTCAGATCGCTTCCGCTATCTGAGGACCCAGTGATTCAGTAATTGTAATAAGAAAACCTGCTTCATGTACGGAGCAGGTTCTCTTTTAATGATTCTGTTTATCAGAATAATCCTCCGAAACCGCCAAATCCGCCGGGGCCTCGTCCTCCGGGACCTTTTCCGGAACGGTTGCGGTCACTGGAATTGCCTGGTTTGCGTGCGGCAGGGGACTTGCCGATCGCATTCGGCAGCCGGGATGAGGAAGATGCTTTGGATGATGAGGTTGTTCTTGCCCTTGGCAGAGGGGGAACTGCCTCTGGACCGCGTAAAGCAGGTGCAGCGGGTCTTGGCGTCTTTCTCGCGTAGACAGGCGGCCTTATACGGTCATAATGCGGACGGAATACGAAACGATAAGGATCATTCATGCTCCAGCGGACAAAAGTTTTTACCTGATTAACAGCGTTGAGGGTGGCCAAAACCTTGTTTACTTTCTGAAGCAGAGTACCGCTTTTTGTAAACACAGAAGATGTGGCATATCTGTTGATATCGATGTATCCCTGACTGTTTGCAACAGCAACGCTCATCCCGTATTCTGTAAGAAGCTGGCAAATGTAGAGCGCCTGCTCATGTGAAAGGCAGCAGGCAAGCTGAATCGGGCAGTTATCCGTCAGTTTGCGCGCCTGGGTCACTGTGTAGCCGAGCAGTTCTTCAAATATATCCCGCGCGGCGGTTTTTGTGCAATTTCCGACATCCAGCAGAATAACGATATAGTCATTGGGATTTGCGCTTTGAAAAGTCTGCACAACAGGAGCGTTGATGGTCGTGACAACAGGCTGTGACACAATGACCGGCTGTGGAGACACAACAGGTTGTATATCGGCAGACTGGAAAATCTGATTCAATGATGTACCGCAGGCCGGACAGAAATTGGTGCCTTCCTGAACCTGCTGGCCGCAATGTGGACAAAACATACCGAAACCTCCTTGAATATTCTGCCATTATTATACTTTGCTGATATATTATCGTCAAGTTGCAATCAATTTAGTATACACAATGTTGCAATAAATTATGTAACAGATTGCAGCAAATGAAAAATCATGCACGTGTTGACATCATATGTACTGTGATATATAATGCAGACGTCATTGGACGATTACCGCCGGTCAGGCGTGAAGCAAAGGGGGGATTTTAATGAAGGCTGTTATGACAGTTATTCTGATCAAAGGCATTCATGAGATTTCCCCGGCAGGCAGCATCTGACAGGAGTTGTGTGTTTATTTGCCGCGGTGTTCTGAATGCCGCGGTATTTTTATGCCTGTAACTGCGATCATTCAACACACAACTGAAGAAGGAAGAGAGAAAATGACAAGCGATAAAGCAATGTTTCGTGCACGTGTAACAAGCATTAGGAAAGATTTATGGACTGTGACATACGGAGAGAAGGAATTTTCTGCCGGAATTACAGGGCAGTTGAGAAAAACGTGGAATACCCGGTGGTAGGTGACTGGGTCTTTGCAGAACGTGACGCGTTCGGCAGCTGTATGATTAAAAAGATCGAGGAGCGGAAGAGCGTATTTAAAAGACCGGACCGGCGGGGGCATGCTGACGGATATGTGAAGAACATGCTCGATGAGGCAATCGTAGTAAACTTTGATTATGTATTTATCATTTCATCATTGAACAGGAATTTCAATGCAGGACGTATTGCCAGGTATGCCGCGATCACGCGTTCAGGCGGAGGCGTTCCTGTAGCTGTTCTGACAAAAGCGGATATCTGCAATGACATACCGGGCAGGATCATGGAAATCAGAAACATCGATGACAGGGTAGATATTATTCCGATATCATCATATACAGGAGAAGGTCTGGAAAATCTGCGCGAATACCTGCATTGCGGAACTACTGTCGCGCTGCTTGGGTCATCAGGTGTTGGAAAATCCACACTGATCAATACACTTGCCAGCCGTGATGTGATGGCCGTGAGTTCTGTACGCGCCGGAGATGATAAAGGAAGACATACCACTACACACCGCCAGCTGATCATGATCGACGGCATAAGTTTTATCGATACACCCGGCATGCGGGAATTGGGTGTATGTGATGTGGAAGAAGGTATCATAGAAACATTCCCTGATATAGCAGCTCTTGAAAAAGAATGCAGGTTTTCGGATTGCAGACACAGGACTGAACCGGGGTGTGCTGTTCTGTCAGCATTGAACGACGGAACTCTTTCAAAGGAAAGATGGTTAATGTATCTGCGAATGAAAAACGAAAGCAGACGGTTTGCCGGAATGAAAAAGTCAAAATCAGTACCGGCGGGACAGATCGGGCGAAAGAGGGATATACAAGGATAAGGAGAATATGACGTATGATGAAATTGAAGTTTCTTTATGAAGATTTTGATATGGCACGTGAATGCCTGAAAATGTATGATTATGATAAAGAAAGTCTGGATTCGATGCTGAGTTATTTCCGTGTATCCTCAAACGCGGTCTATCCGTTCAGGAAAGCCGGTGGAAAAGGTGTGTGCTTTCTCAGAATGTCCCCGGCGGAAGAAAAGGAATACAAAGATGTAGAAACAGAGGTCCGTTTGATATGCTGGCTGCTAAAAAGGAATATTCCTGTTATGAAACCGTATCCAATGAGAGACGGTAAGCTGTCAAAGCAGATCAGAATAAAGGATGAACTGATAAATGTATCCTGCTTTGAAGCGGTTCCTGGGAAACCCCTTGATGATATCGATGGTGATGCTGAAATCGCGTACGGGTATGGTAAACTGCTTGGAAAACTGCATAAAAATCTAAAAGATTATCCCTTTGCCTATGAACGGAGAGATCATACAGATTTGCTGGATGAGGTAAGGAAAAGATTTATCAGATATCATGCGCAGGATAAAATGATGGAGGAATTCAGGCGGGTGGTTATTCTTCTGGATCAATTATCCGTTACCAGAGATACATACGGCATCGTACATTATGATTTTGAACCGGACAATGTACTCTTCGACCGGGATACAGGTTCTTTCGGGATCATAGACTTTGATGACTCCATCCGCTGCTGGTACGCGCTTGATATCGTACGGGCTCTTGACGCGATGAACGATGTCGTTAAAGAAGATCAGATAGAGGAAGCAAAAAAACGTTTTATTGAAGGCTATAAAGAAGAGTGTTTACTTTCTGAAGAACAGGAAGCATCGATCCTGCTCATGCGCCGGCTGGTGCAGCTGCAGAGTTACGGAACGATCCTTTATGTCCTATCTGAAGATGCTGATGATAAGCCCGATTGGATGATGGAGATCATTGATAAACTGAAAATTCAGCTCAGAAAGATTGAATGCAATGTATCTGCATGAAGGAAAGAAGATAAGTGAAACTCAGGTACCCGGGTGTTACGATTTTGTCACACTGCTGTCATGTGAATCGATGTTGCTGCCGCCGCATAGCTGATAAAATAAGCGCGTAAAACGAAATGGAGGTCATGTTATGGAGATTTTGAATGTGAATGATATCAGAAAGACATACACATCCAGATTTGGCGCACAGCAGGTACAGGCGTTGAAGGGTGTCACTTTCTCTGTTGAGAAGGGCGAGTATGTTGCAATCATGGGTGAATCAGGCTCCGGAAAAACAACGCTGCTTAATATTCTGGCGGCGCTCGATAAGCCTACCGGCGGAAAGGTGATACTGGACGGCATGGAACTTTCCGGGATAAAAGAAAGTGAACTGGCTGTTTTCCGCCGGAACAATCTCGGATTTGTATTTCAGGAATTTAACCTTCTTGATACATTTTCGTTGAAGGACAATATTCTTCTTCCGCTGGTGCTCGGCGGGGAAATGAAACTGGCAGAAATGACCGGCAGACTGAACGAAATCGCTTCCCGTCTCGGTATCAGTGAGATCCTGAACAAATATCCCTATGAAGTATCGGGAGGACAGAAACAGCGCGCGGCGGTGGCAAGGGCGCTGATAACAGATCCCAAACTGATCCTTGCTGATGAGCCGACAGGTGCACTGGATTCACGGTCATCTTCAGACCTGCTTCAGATGTTTTCACAGATCAACAGGAACGGACAGACGATCCTTATGGTGACTCATTCTGTTGACGCGGCGTCTCATGCCGGGCGTGTATTGTTTATCCGTGATGGCGTTGTGTTTCATCAGATATACCGGGGAGATTGTTCCAATGAGCAGCTGTACCGGAAGATATCAGATACACTCACCCTTCTGCGTACCGGAGGGGATAAGCAATGAAAACAGGATACGCGGCGAAGATCGCATTTAATAATATTCGCAAGAATTACCGTTTCTATATTCCTCATGTTCTGACGGGAACCGGACTGCAGGCATGCTTTTACATCATGCTTACCCTGTCAATGGACAAACGTCTTTCACAGGTGAAGGGCGGAAGCGTTTTGCCTTTCTTTATGACTGTGGGCGCTGCTGTGATGGCACTTCTTTCCGTGATGCTGATCTTTTACACGAACAGTTTTCTGATGAAACAGAGAAAACGCGAGTTCGGTCTGTACAATGTTCTTGGAATGGAAAAGCGTCATATCGGAAGAATCCTTTTCTTTGAAACACTGTACAGTGCTGCCGCTTCGATCATTCTCGGATTGCTGCTTGGCGTACTGTTCTACAAGCTGTGTTCATTGTTCATCTGCCGTCTGTTCCAGACGGATATCGTTCTTGGGTTCTATTTCATCAAGGCGAATACGCTGATCCCTGCGGCAATGTCCTTCATTGTTCTGTATTTTTTGACATACATCTTCAACCGGATCAGCATTTCAAGGATGAAACCGGTAGAACTGCTGAAAAGCGGAGCATCAGGCGAGAAGGAACCGCGTACAAAATGGATCATGCTGATTGCCGGTATTATATCGCTTGGCGCAGGGTACTATCAGTCATTGAGCATTAAGGATCCTCTGTCCGCACTGACATGGTTTTTCATTGCCGTATTCCTTGTGATCATCGGAACATATTTCCTGTTTACGGCCGGGAGTATTTTCGTACTGAAGGCTTTAAAGAAAAACAGCAGATTCTATTATCACGCTGAAAGGATGACTGCCGTTTCCGGGCTTATTTACAGGATGAAACAGAACGCGGTCGGCCTTGCATCCATCGCGATCCTTGCGACAGGAGTGCTGATCATGATATCTTCAACTGTCAGCCTTTATTCGGGCATGCAGGGAACATTGGATAATACTTATGCCCAGCATATGTATATTACAGCTGATTATGTGGATGAGAACGGCGAAACAGTACTGATCCCTGCGGAAGATATGGAGGGGATGATAAGGAATGTTTCTGACAAATACAGCTGCAAAGTGCTTGCTGTTGAGGAACAGGAGTATTTTGATGCCGTATATGTTATGAACGGATGTGATTTTGAACTTGTCAGTGACCAGTCTGCATCAACGGATCTCTCCGGTTTATGCGATATCTATTTCATAACTGCTGATATGTATGAGGATCTCACGGGCACCAGGATCGCTCTTGAAGACAATGAGATAGCGATCTGCCGCATTTCATCCAGTATCGGGCATACAAAGACGCCTGACAAGGCTGTTACCATCGGCGGAAGAGGATTCATCGTCAAAGAACATCTCGTCTATTTCCCGATATCTGCCGGGATGGGTAATGTAGTGACATGCTATGGAGCTGTGCTTCCAAACAATGAAATAATGGACGCTGTTTTTGCTGATCAGCAGATCGCATATGGAAAGGACGCGTCACATTATTATCATCGAACCGCTGTAACCTTTGAAGATATAGAAACTGTCTCAAAGAATGGAGACGATATACAGGAATCCCTGTACAGAAATATTGCAGATTATGCGCTTGAACATAATGCGAGAAATGGTGAGTGCTCCACACGCGTCGACAGCGTATGGGAAGCGAAAGAGAATATTCTCGGCATGTACGGCGCTCTGCTTTTCCTTGGCATCCTGCTTGGGCTCGTATGCATTTTTGCTACAGTGCTGATCATTTACTACAAACAGATATCCGAGGGCTATGAGGACCGGGAGCGTTTCCAGATCATGAAGAAGATCGGAATGAGTGACGCGGAGACCCGCAAGACGATCCGCACACAGAGTCTTTTCATCTTCTTCCTGCCGCTTATCGTTGCAGGTATCCATACATTGTTTGCTTTCCCGATCCTGAACAGAATGATGCAGCTGATGATGCTTTCAAGTACAGGATTGTACATCATCTGTTCCGTGATCACATATATCGTATTCGCGATCATTTATCTGTTGATATACCGCGCCACATCAAAAACCTATTATAAAATCGTCCGCCTGTGATATCCGCATAAATAGAAAAAGGAAAAATGCCGGTATAGAGCGAATAAATAAGAGGCCAATAGCCACCCTGATAACAGGGTGGCTGATGCCGTATATAAGGAGTATATGATGTACAGGATACTGCTTGTTGAAGATGACCGTGCTCTTGCTGAAAGCATGAAGCAGCAGCTTGAATGTTACGGAAATGAAGTGGTTTGCATAACGGATTTCAGAAGTGTGACAGATGAATTCAGACAAGTTCAGCCGCACCTTGTGCTGATGGATATCATGCTTCCGTATAAGGACGGCTATTTCTGGTGCAATGAGATTCGTCGCATTTCCGGGGTGCCGATCGTGTTTATTTCATCGGCCTCAGACAGCATGAATATCGTGATGGCTATCAACATGGGCGGAGATGATTTCATTCCAAAACCGGTGGACGCCATGGTACTCAACGCAAAAGTTCAGGCTGTTCTCAGAAGAACTTATGAACTGACAGGAAATGCATCGGTCATCTCATTCCGCGGTGCAAAACTGAATATGAATGACGGAAGTATCATCATTGGTGAAAAAAGGGTGGAACTGACAAAGAACGAGTTTCGTATACTCATGACATTGCTCGAAAACAGGGGATCGATCGTAAGCCGTGATACACTTATGATGAAATTATGGCAGGATGATTGCTATGTGGAAGAAAACACGCTTACGGTGAATGTGGCCCGGCTTCGCAGAAAACTGGAGGAGAACGGGCTGGAAAATGTCATCGTAACGCGTCCGGGAAGCGGGTATATCATACAATGAGCAGCAGGTGGAAAAAAGCCATCCGGGAAGCATTCAGAAAAAACAGATGGTGTTATTTTACAACAGCTCTGATCTTCACTGTAAACACCGTCATTTTTCTGCTTTACAATATAATGATGGAGCCGCTTCTGTATTCCGGAATCATCATTCTGCTTATCCTGATCATGCTGACCGTTTTTTCAAGCGTATCAGAAAAGAAAAAAATGGATAAGCGGCAGGATATGATTTCCGCGTTCATTAATGACAGGCGAGAACTGCCGGATGCTGAAAGTATCTCAGAGCAGGATTACAGCAGGGCACTTGCCAAACTCGCTGAGCAGCTGGACAAGATAGTATCTGAAACAGATGAAGAACGGCAGGATATGACGGACTATTATACTGCCTGGGTACATCAGATAAAAACACCCATTGCCGTGATGAAACTGAAACTCGCCGAAGATACAGAACTGAACAGGGCGCTTTCTGCAGAACTTTTCAGAATAGAACAGTATGTGGATATGGTGCTGCAGTATATAAGGCTGGGAAGCCAAAGCAATGATCTGGTGATCAAAGAATGCTGCCTCGATGAATTAATAAAGGAGTCCATACATAAATACGCACCGCAGTTTATTCATAACAGGCTCAGACTGACTTATAACGGAACAGACAAGGTATTTGTAACTGACAGAAAATGGTTTTGCTGCATTCTTGATCAGCTGCTGTCAAACGCGGTCAAGTATACGAAAAGCGGGGGGGTCACGATCGGCGTTGAGGAAGACCGGCTCATCATTGAAGATACCGGGATAGGCATTGCGTCCGAGGATCTGCCGAGAATTTTTGAGAAGGGTTTCACCGGCAACAACGGCAGGCTCGGAAACAAATCAAGCGGACTGGGGCTGTATCTTGTACAGAAAGCGGCAAAACTTCTTTGTATTCCGGTGAGCGTGGAAAGCACACCCGGAAAAGGAAGCCGTTTTATCCTCAAACTTGAGGAGAGAGAAATCACTGCATCATAGTTGTTATCAGCAGTATGTAAATATCAGCAAAAAGAAAAATATAACACAAAAAGGGGAGACAGCAGAACGGATGATACTGCTGTCTCCCTGTTTTTCATTTTAAGGTTTTGATTTATCTGCCCTGCTGCTGCAGTTCCCAGATCGCCGCGGCTTCAGCCTGACTCCAGGCAACGCAATCCGCGTAACCCTGGGATTTCGCGACCTGGATCATTTGCTGAACATGGAAATTGAATTCGGCATCATTCTTCGCCATGATCGCACGCCAGGAATAGGTTGTGATCGTTTTGATCACATTCTTCCAGGTGAGCGCAAGGTCAGTAGATTTATTGGATTCGGAATGAGTGGATTCAGGCTTGATCAGATACTGCACCGTGTTCTCCATATACTGCTCAGCAAGCGTATAGCCGGTGTGGTCACGCCAGTCCTGCTGGATCGGATATGTTACAGCAGTATTGGTGGAGACCCAGCTGTCTTTATTGAATGTCTCACCCAGTTTGCTGTCAGGATTGCACATATCGATGGCAAGGGTGGTGTTATTGATCTGCAGAGAACCGTCATTGTAACTGCCGGACAACGTATAGGATTTTCCGCTGAACTGGCTGGTCCATACAATACCGGTCATATCGTACTGTGTGTTCTTGTTGGTAAGCAGACCGAGCTCAGTGAAGAAAGCGCCGCCGTTCTCATCATAATCCCATGTAAGACCTTTGGGGCCGTACCACATGGTCATGCTTCCTTCGGGAGAAGCAAGGTAATCCAGAATCGCCATACAGAGTTCAGGATGTTCAGTGCTTGCGCCGATAGACCAGATGCGGTTTCCTCCGATATCGCTCAGGCCGTAAGCAATAGGCCTGGCTTCGGTAGGAACACAGGCATACATGTATTTACCGGCTTCCATGTGCTCGGCTGTATTGAAAGCAGCAGAAGAAGCATAATTGAAGATGCCCCAGAAAGTACCGCCGGCCTTGACTTTTTCGCTCATCTTTTCGTAGGTCTGCGTACCTGAGTTGGGATCCAGAAGACCGGCCTGATACAGTTTGTTGAACCACTTCAGCATCTCGAGATAGGGACCGTCCGGAGCAAGGCAATCGTAGAACTCGCCGTTTTCAGGATTATAATGTCCGACACCCAGCTCATCATATCCGTAATAGGCCGTAGCCAGCGCCTTTACATACATGACCATCGCACCGTCCCAGTCGGGCCAGAGAGAAGCGGCATAGGTGGGATTGCCGTTCTCATCGACAGGGCAGATTTCTTTCATCTGAATGAACACATTCAGCAGATCTTCCATGTTTTTGATCTCGGGATAACCAAGCTGAGCGTACAGATCCCAGCGGATATCCCAGGTGTAGAAGAAGCTCTGATGGGCTGCACCGTTTGCATTTGCCAGCGCGATGCCGTGACCGAAGCCGTGGATTTTGCCGTCTGCATTCATGCTGCGGTTGTTTTCCAGGGCATTGGTGTAATTCGCGGCAATATAGGGGGCATAATCTTCGAGCATGTCATATTTTTCCCAGTCAAGCAGAAGACCGCGTTCAACTGCTGTTTTGTAATCAGCACCGTTGGAGCCCCATACAATGATATCACCGAGATCACCGTCAGCCATACGGGTGGCAAATACGCCGTCCTGATCCTGGATGATATTGATTTTGACATTGAAACGGTCCAGCAGCAGATCTGCTGACCAGCCGAGCTGCTCGCCGTTGAAGTTCGCAAGCTGGGAATACACATTGATCGTGACAGGATCGCTGTCCCAGTCAACGATGCCCTCATCATAAATGGGATTCGGCTCGGCAAGGGTCTCGGCCATCACAGGGCATACAGCCAGCATCATGCAAAGAGCAAGCATGACAGCAAGAATGCGGGAAACATTTTTCATGATGATACCTCCTTAATCTTCAGATATTCAATGCTCAGCCCTTGACGGCGCCCAGCATGATACCCTTAACAAAGAAACGCTGCATGAAAGGATACACAAGAAGGATGGGGATAATGGAAACCATGGCGATCGTATACTGGTTGGCAGTGGAATTCATCTGGACCGTGGCAAGCTGAGAACTTCCGCCGCTGTTCATGGCAGCGTTCATCGCAGCGGAATTCTGATTCAGGTATGTGTAGAGAACATGCTGCAATGTCATCAGTTTAGGCGTGGATGACATGAGCAGCAGCGAATCCTGGAACGAATTCCAGTTTCCTACAGCACCGAATATCGTAATGGTGGCAAGGATCGGAAGGGCGAGAGGAATGATGATCTTGAAGAACACTCTCGGCGTGGAAGCACCGTCGATAATTGCTGATTCCTCCAGCGAATCGGGGATCGATTCGATATAGGTCTTTACCAGAATGATGTTATAGGGTGCGACCATTCCGGGAATGATGTACGCGAGAAAACTGCCGGTAAGATCGAGCATTTTCATATTGATGAACCAGGGTACAAGACCGGCATTGAAGTACATGGTGATCACAAGGAAACGGTACCAGAAGGAACGCTTCCACATTTTCTTTTTCGTGATCAGATAGGCTGCCCACGCTGTCGTGATCACCATAAGGAAGGTGCCAAGCACCGTGCGGGAGAATGTGATGAAAATGCTGTAGAGCAGAGTGCTTACTTTAAAGATGTTGGCATAGTTCGTAAAGGTGATCTCTCTGGGGTAGAAATTCACCTTGCCCGAAACGACCAGATCGTTGTTTGATATCGTGTTGATGAACAGGTAGTAGAACGGGAAAATGCACATGAGAGTAAAAGCAGTGAAGAAAAGGATGATCAGGATATCGATGCCGATATCACTGGGAGATTTCCTGATCCTGAACTTTTTCTTCATTTCTACTTTGTTTCCGGAAACAGTACTCATATTCACGCTCCTTCCTTAAACGATGCTTTCACCGCGAATGACCTTGGAAACGCGGTTTGCAACCAGCAGCAGGGTGATGCCGATGAAAGATTTCGTAACGCCTACGACGGTAGCAAGAGGCAGGTTGGGTGAACTGCCCATGCCCAGATTGTAGACATACAGATCGAGGACCTCGATCGTTTCCGTATTCCAGGCATTCTCAAATACCAGATACTGCTCCATGCCGTTGCTGAGGATCCCGGCAATGCTGAGAAGGAGCATGACCATGTAGGTGGGCAGCAATCCGGGAATCGTTACGTGCCAGATACACTGCCAGCGGCTGGCACCGTCCACTTTGGCAGCCTCAAACAGCTGCTGATCGATACCGGAGATACCTGCAATGTAGATGATCGCGCTCCAGCCAAGACCTTTCCACGTTCCCCACAGGAGCATTTTCAGCCATGTATTGCTGCCGTCCTGAAGATAGATCGTATCCGGCCTGTTTCCGGTAATGATGCCGATCAGCTGATTCAGGAATCCGTCACGGGAGAAAATGGCGAGAGCGACCGCGTAAACAAGCACCCAGGAAATAAAGTTGGGAATGGTGGTGAACGTCTGCACAAGGCGCTGGAATTTTGTTGAAGGCACCTCGGCCAGCAGAACAGCGAACGCGATGGGAAGCCAGCTGGTGGCGATCCCGAGGCCTGACATGACCAGCGTGTTGCGAAGTACCCGCAGCGTGTCGCCGCCGTTCTGGAAGAGATATTTGAAATTCTTGAAACCGACGAACTTATTCGCGGTGAGCGTATAGTCGCCTGTGACCAGATCGAAGAAAGAATAACGCCAGCCGTAAATGGGAAGATAGCAGAAGAGGAAGGACAGGAAAATGACAGGAAGTATCATAAGAAACAGCCTGTATTTCTCCTGCATGCCCGGTTTCAGGGGACGAAGATCGCCGGCCTCACGCAGTCTGATGATATTTGTTATCCATTTGGCAAGCCCTGTCAGGAGCATCAGACCGCAGAGTATTGCGAATACATATATACCGATGGGGAATACCTGATTGAATTCTTCGGGATCAGCATATTCCAGTATCCTTTGCTCGATCCTGTTATAAGCATTAAGGACAACATATATTCCGGCAAGAGAGCATATACTGCCGAGGATACCGGCCGGATAAGCATAGGAGCGGAGCTTCCTGTTGCCGATACCGGCACATTCAGCAACGGCGGATACGATGATTCCGGCAAGCACAAGTACGGCCCCCAGCTGAAGCGTATGGAACGGCGCTTCTTCCAGAACCGGCACTTTTACCACTTTTCCGTTTTCGTCCTTTATCACATTTCCGTCTGCATCCTTGGCCTTGATAACTCCCTTGGTATAGTCAGTTTTCAAGTGCTCAACAGTGGCATCGTAATTGACAGCTGAAGTGAACAGCGAGATATTGATGTTCATTTTGCCTTCTTCGGACAGCCACTGCTGTTTTCCTGAACTGTAAATCTCTTTCCCGATAAAGATCCTTGCGGGATTCACATCAGGAATAAAGACAAGCACGATGGCGATCACAGCCAGAATGCGGCCGATGATCTCAAATATGTTTGCCTTTTCATTTTTCTCTATTTTCTCCAGTGCCTGCCTGTTCTGACCGGATTGATAGATTTTCGTCGACATATCGCTTCCCTCATTTCAGAAAGAGAATGTGTTTCCGCGGCGCGTCCGTTTGCCGGACGCGCCGCGGGGGATAACATGATGAGTTTACTCGATATTGCTGTTCAGAGTGAAGGTGATGGTGATGGAAGAATTTGCACCGGGCACAGTGTATCCGAAGGGCTCGGAAGAGAAGTTGTAGGAATCCAGCATCTTGATCAGCACATAATCGCCGCTGCAGTCAAGATACTCATGTTCCATAGTAAGGGTCTTGCTGTCACCGATCTTGCACTTGACATCAGTGATGGTCACAAATCCGTCTCTGACGAGCGCGGCAGGGATATCGGTGGAAACATAGAGCATGTTGAAGCTTTCAGTAGCACCGAAGCCCATATCACCGGTGGTGAGGGATACGGTGTATTCGCCGGCACCATTGATAATAGCATCGGTAAATTCGCCGCCCATGTTCACGCTGGCATCATCGGTCACAGGAACTTCAAAGCCGTTTTCAGCGCACCAGGTGGCGGTATCGGCCCAGCCGGTCAGCTGATAGAAATAGGGATGCTCGGTGTCATTCAGACCGTAGTTATCAGCCCAGCCGTTACGGAACACGTAAGTGTCCTTGCCCTGTACAGCTATATAGGCATGCATCTCGGCAGCAAACAGTTCTTTGGCTTCATCCGCGGTGATAGGAGCGGCTTCATTCTTGGTGGCGGGTACGCCGTAATGATAGGTGAAAGTGACCTCCATCTTGCTGAATGAGGCAAAAGCAGCGGTGTCAACAATGATCCAGGAAGCGCCTTCGAGGTCGCCGTCGAAGGAACGGGCATCTTCGGGCAGAGCGGATACCCACTCATTGAAGATGTTCATACGGGTGCAGATACCGTCATCAGAAGAAGTATAGCCCTTGGTGAAGGGAACTTCCACGCCGTCAATGAGGATAGACTTGATTTCAATGGTATAGCCGCCGAAGGTCAGTTCACCGGTCTCAATACCCAGAGCAGTGAAAGCACAGCCGGCGGCGGGGGAGGCGAATTCGATGGAAGTGGTGTAAGTGCCTTCACCATCGATCGTGGCATAATCCACCAGGCAGGTATCACTGGAATCGATGCCCCAGTTCTGCATAGCCCAGGCAGAATCGGCAAACATGATGTACGCGCGGTCGCTTACAGTATCAAAGATGAAATCAACATCGATGGAGGACACGGATGCGAAGAGCGCCTTGTCGACCATGATCCAGCTGGTATCGTCCAGTTCACCTTCGCAGACACGGGCATCATCGGGGCGGGAGGAGACCCACTCATTGTAAATGTTCATGCGGGTGCAGATACCGTCATCGGAGGAAGTGTAGCCGGGCAGCAGATCAATGGACTCACCGTTGATGCGGACAGAGGTGATCTTGATGCAGGCGCCGGGGAAGGTCTTTTCACCGTTTACGATACCCAGAGCGGCAAAAGCAAGCCCTTCAGCGGGAGTTGCGAATTCGAGACCGACGAAGTACTCGCCAGCACCGGTGATCTCGGCAGATTTTACAGTGACGGGTTCGGAGAAATCAGCTCCCCAGTTCTGATA